>NZ_JBIWAL010000011.1:0-48546 GCF_044760045.1 Pseudomonas sp. NPDC098747
CAACGGTCTGCACGTGCACATTTCGATTCTGGACAAAGAAGGCAACAACATCTTCGCCAGCGAGGATCCCGAGCAGAACGCCGCGCTGCGACACGCGATCGGCGGTGTGCTGGAGACCCTGCCTGCGCAAATGGCTTTCCTCTGTCCGAACGTCAACTCGTACCGTCGTTTCGGCGCACAGTTCTACGTGCCGAACTCGCCGTGCTGGGGTATCGACAACCGCACCGTGGCGATCCGTGTGCCGACCGGTTCTGCGGATGCCGTGCGCATCGAGCATCGTGTAGCCGGTGCCGATGCCAACCCGTACCTGTTGATGGCGTCGGTGCTGGCCGGTATTCACCACGGCCTGACCAACCAGATCGAACCGGGTGCTCCGGTTGAAGGCAACAGCTACGAGCAGAACGAACAGAGCCTGCCGAACAACCTGCGCGACGCATTGCGTGAGCTGGACGACAGCGAAGTCATGGCCCGCTACATCGACCCGCTGTACATCGACGTGTTTGTCGCGTGCAAGGAAAGCGAGTTGGCCGAGTTCGAGAACTCGATCTCTGATCTTGAGTACAACTGGTATTTGCATACGGTCTGAAAAAAACCCTCACCCTAACCCTCTCCCAAAGGGAGAGGGGACTGATCCGGGGATGCTCGGGAATTGCTGCGACCTGAACCTGTTTTGCCGAATCCACAATCGACTCGGTGATTCAGGTCGGTGCACCTCCTGAGACAACTCGGTCGGTCCCCTCTACCTCCGGGAACGGGCTAGGGTGAGGGCAGCCATCTCAAGCCGAACACCCCACCCAGATTCCCCGAAAACCCCTCGTCGAGCCATAACAATGACAACGACCCGCAACGACTGGGAACAACGCTTCCAGTCCCTGACCATCGAATCCCGCGCGTTCATCAACGGTGAATACCGCCCGGCGATCAGCGGCGACACCTTCGAATGCCTGAGCCCCGTTGACGGCCGTTTCTTGGCCTCCGTCGCCAGCACCGATGAAGCCGACGCCAACCTCGCCGTCGAAGCCGCGCGCCAATCGTTCGAATCCGGCGTGTGGGCCAACAAAGCCCCGGCCGAGCGCAAGCGCATCCTGATCCGCTTCGCCGATCTGATCCTGCAAAACCAGGAAGAACTGGCGCTGCTGGAAACCCTCGACATGGGCAAGCCGATCAGCGACTCGATGAGCATCGACATCCCGGCGACCGCCAACGCGATCCGTTGGAGCGCCGAAGCCGTCGACAAGATCTACGACGAAGTCGCCGCCACCCCGCACGACCAACTCGGCCTGATCACTCGCGAGCCTTGCGGTGTGGTGGCGGCCATCGTGCCGTGGAACTTCCCGCTGATCATGGCCAGTTGGAAATTCGCCCCGGCGCTGGCGGCGGGTAACTCGTTCATCCTCAAGCCTTCGGAAAAATCCCCGCTGACGGCGATCCGCATTGCGCAGCTCGCGCTGGATGCCGGCATTCCGAAAGGCGTATTCAACGTCCTGCCGGGCTTCGGTCACACCGTTGGCAAGGCGCTGGCGTTGCACATGGACGTCGACGTGCTGGCCTTCACCGGCTCCACGGCGATTGCCAAGCAACTGATGATTTATGCCGGCCAGAGCAACATGAAACGCGTCTGGCTCGAAGCCGGCGGCAAGAGCCCGAACGTAGTGTTTGCCGACGCACCGGACTTGCGCGCAGCAGCACAAGCAGCGGCCGGCGCCATTGCCTTCAACCAGGGCGAGGTCTGCACCGCCGGTTCGCGTTTGCTGGTCGAACGCTCGATCCGCGAGCAGTTCATTCCGCTGCTGGTGGAAGCGCTGCAAGCGTGGCAACCCGGCCACGCCCTCGACCCGGCGACCACCGTCGGCGCCGTGGTCGATCAGCGTCAACTCGACAACGTGCTGCGCTATATCAGCATCGGTCGTGAGCAGGGCGCCGAGCTTATTGCCGGCGGCCAGCGCACCCTCGAAGAAACCGGTGGCCTCTACGTGCAACCGGCGCTTTTCGATGGCGTGACCAACGCCATGACCATCGCCCAGGAAGAAATCTTCGGCCCGGTGCTGTCGCTGATCACCTTCGACACCGTTGAGGAAGCGTTGCAGATCGCCAACGACAGCATCTTCGGCCTCGCCGCTGGCGTCTGGACCAGCAACTTGAGCAAGGCACACAACTTCGCTCGTGGCTTGCGCGCCGGCAGCGTCTGGGTCAACCAGTACGACGGCGGCGACATGACCGCGCCGTTCGGTGGCTTCAAACAGTCGGGCAACGGCCGCGACAAATCGCTGCACGCGTTCGACAAGTACACCGAGCTGAAAGCGACCTGGATCAAGCTCTAATTCTATTTACAACGGTGGGCGCCGGTTTTGCCGGCGTCCCTCGGAGAACAAAAATGAAACAACAACACGTAAACAGCTACTACGCCGCCACTCGCAATGAAGTCATCGACTTTCCGACCCTGGAAGAAGCGGTGGATTGCGACGTCTGCATCATCGGCGCCGGCTACACCGGCCTGTCCTCAGCACTGTTCCTCGCCGAGGCCGGCTACAAAGTCACAGTGCTGGAAGCGGCTAAAGTCGGCTACGGCGCGAGCGGCCGCAACGGCGGTCAACTGGTTAATTCCTACAGCCGCGACGTCGACGTAATCGAAGAGCGCTACGGCGACAAGACTGCGCAAATCCTCGGCAGCATGATCTTCGAAGGCGCCGACATCATTCGTTCGCGCATCAAGCAATACGACATCAAATGCGACTACCGCCCGGGCGGCATCTTCGCCGCGATGAACAAGAAACAGCTCAATGGCTTGGCCGAGCAGAAGAAAAACTGGGAACGCTACGGCAACCGCAATCTGAAGATGCTCGACGCCGCTGACATTCGTCGCGAAGTCGGCTCGGATGCGTACGTTGGTGGCTTGCTCGACTTGCAGGGCGGCCACGTTCACCCACTGAACCTGGCCCTCGGTGAAGCCGCCGCCATCGTGAGTCTGGGCGGCAAAATCTACGAGCAATCGGCCGCAGTGGAAATCACCTACGGCGAGCCCAATGTCGTACGCACCGCCAAAGGTCTGGTTCGTGCCAAGTACCTGCTGATCGCTGGCAACGCCTACCTGCCGCAAGGTCTCGACAACCGTGTGACCGCGAAAAGCATGCCGTGCGGCTCGCAGATCGTCGTCACTGAGCCGTTGACCGAGAAACAGGCACGCAGCCTGATCACCAACAACTACTGCGTCGAAGACTGCAACTATCTGTTGGACTACTACCGCCTCACCGCCGACAACCGTTTGCTTTACGGCGGCGGCGTGGTCTACGGCGCGCGTGAACCGGACGACATCGAACAATTGATTCGGCCGAAGATCCTCAAGACCTTCCCGCAGCTCAAAGACGTGAAAATCGACTACCGCTGGACCGGCAACTTCCTGCTGACCATGTCACGCATGCCGCAATTCGGCCGCATCGAGAAAAACGCCTACTACATGCAAGGCTACAGTGGCCACGGCGTTACGTGCTCGCACCTGGCCGGCAAGCTGATCTCGGAAATGATCCGCGGCGATGCCGAACGCTTCGATGCCTTTGCGTCGTTGCCACACATGCCAATGCTCGGCGGCCGAACCTTCTCCGCCCCACTGACCGCCCTCGGCGCCGTCTACTACTCGCTGCGCGACCGCTTCGGTATCTAAGTTACCTCCCCGGCGGCGGCCCCCAAGACCCCGCCGGTTTTTTCCTGATACACCAATTTCAGAATGTGGGAGCTGGCTCGCCAGCGATGTCGCCTGTGAGGGCGCCATCATTCCCCACTGACACACCACAGGTCTTGTGTTGATCCTGCAATTACCACCAGCAGGCTCTTTTCCCCCACCACCCATCGAACCTGCTGAGCAACACCACCAAACGTGATTTAATAGCGGCCTTTCACGGTTCCGGGACACGGGAGCAACGTGACCCACGCCCCGGCGCGTCACCCGCCACCCACCCCCATTACCCGTGGGTCTGCGCGAGAGCCGCCGAGCGGCGATCAGGCAGTTCTCGCGCAGAGCCTAAGTACTTCTCACATAAGGCAGTCATGGATACGGGTTCTCGACTCAAACTAGTACGCGAAAGCTACAAACTCTCCCAGCGCGAGCTGGCCCGGCGTAGCGGTGTGACCAACGCCACCATCTCCCTGATCGAACAGAATCGCGTCAGCCCCTCCGTCAGCTCATTGAAAAAGCTGCTCGAAGGCATCCCGATGTCCCTGGCCGACTTCTTCACCTTCGACCAGCCGCCACGCGAGCATCAATACGTCTTCCGCGCCAACGAACAACCCGACCTCGGCCGCCACGGCCTGCGCCTGCTACTGATCGGCGCCTCGGTCCCAAGCCGCCAGATGCGCCTGCTGCGCGAGCAATACGCACCGGGCGCGAGTTCCGGGGAAGAGCCGATTGTTCACTCGGAAGGTGAGGAGTGCGGGCTGGTGACGCGGGGGACGGTTGAGTTGACCGTGGATGGATCGGTGAGCGTGTTGAATGCCGGGGACGGGTATTACTTTCCGACGACGTTGCCGCATAAGTTTCGCAATATCGGGGCGGATGAGGCTGAGATTATTAGTGCGAATACGCCTGCTAACTTCTGATCGCTGTTTAAATTAGGCACACGTTGTGAATAAATCCGACACCTTTTACTGGGTTTCGGATTTTTTTGCGTGGATGAAATGTTTGTAGGGGGCAGGGTTTTGATTTGTAGGAAGGTTCTGAATGGGTGCGTGATGAGGCGAGGTTAAGGATGTTATGGCTCTTCTGGCATGTTTACATTGCGTGGTGGTTGATCGTAAGCCGTTTTTGATTTTCCGTAGAGCTTGATTTTTTGGGTGTTATAGTTATGTGAGGGAGCGGACTGTGCAATTAAATGATTTTCGGTGTTTATCTCGTGTTTATTGTCTAATTCTTGCTTCTTAACTTTTCTGGAGTGTAATGGTCTTAAACTGTATTGGTCAGTTTATAAAGCTTGAGGGAGACCTGAGCTGGGTAGTGTTTTTTGTTGTTTTTGCTCTATTTGCTTTGCATGGTTTTATTTTTTCTGTTCCATCGCTTCGCAATATATTCGATGGAAAAGTGATTGAAGAAAAGCACTATAATTTACGATGGGTGTTAATCGAAATAGTCTTTTTATCTGGAGTATTGGCCATTGCTTTTGTTCCTTTTATGATGGGGTTTGATTTTTTTAATGGTGTTTCGTACTGGGTAGTAGCGTCTTTTCTGTTTGTTTCTTTTCTTGGGTCGTTTTGCTATTTAAGCTTTTTTCAGCGTTCGTTTCGCTCTCGCCGTTGATGGGCTGGTTTTGTGACTACTGTTCAAGGCCTGATTCTCTGATTGAGTTCAGCGTGAAGCTGTCGGTTAAAGCTTCGAATGCTAGGGTTAGTGTTCCCATTTGCTTGTGGGCCCGTTCGTAGTTTATAGGGTCTCTATTGAAGAGTTGCACCGAGTCTGGCTTTCGGACGAGATGTATCATGCCTCGAATAGATAGATAGAGATCCACGCTGTAATAGGTAAGATTACCGTGTTTGATGCCAAAAACGTTCTGATAACCCATCCTGATAGGCCCGACAACACTTGGTTTATCGGGCCCGTTGAAGATGTTCCCCACACCCTCAAAAATGTTGTTGACGCCGTGCCCGATTAAGGCGATGCCCGTAACGCCAGCTTTACCTCGGGTGGCTCCAATCGCTAAGGCACCAGCCTGAAGTTGCATGCTTCCCGCAGCAATAGTCACTCCATTCTGAAGATAAAACATGGATGTGGTAGAAAGTTCTGCGTACTCCTCCCTAAGCTCCTGCAACCCTTGCTTGGCACTAATAATACCTTCATCAACAGCCCGAATAATCTCATTCGCATAGGACGAGACAATCTCGCCAAATTTGAGCTGGCTGAAGCTACCGTACAACTGAGTGGCGCCGATCTGGCACCCGAATGCGACCAGATCGGAAGCAGCCCGGGTAACGTCGTTGATGTCACACGAATCCTCATTCATCTTCATTTCCCCAACTACTAAAACCGCACGTGCCCGCCTGTAGGTGTGTCCAACTAATTTCGCGATAAGTAAACGACACCAATTCTTGCGGCTGGGCGTCGTTCAAATGGATGGCGTGGGGGACCTGAAGATTGATGTGTGCGATTTTTGCGCCGGCAATGTGGATTTTGAAGTACTTATCCTGTGTGCCAGCGGGGGAGGTTCGGTAGAAGAAGATTGTGCAGTCCAGCACTTCACGCTCATGAAGTGCGGCGGACAGTAGTGGTGAGGATTTGTCGATGTTCTTGGTGATCATGATCGGCAGGTGTTGACCACGGTCAGCAGTAACGCCGCCGTTAATGCCGGTGGTCATGTTGTGCGAGTAGGCCAGTACCATGATTTCGTCGAGGTGACCCAGTTGGCATTTGTTGCCGATTGAGTTTGTGTCAGAGCAACCGGCGGAGATCAGACCTTGTCGGTTTCCGATAATACTCATGTAACTGTGGTTGGCCATGGATACTCTGCTTTACTGAAGGGGTTACTCTTGTTTGAAGAGTAATCGTCAAATAAAGCGTGGGCGATTAGGCGTAGGCTCAAGTTTTACTAGGTTCAGAAACGTCTTACAGGATAGGTGGATTTAAGTGTGTGACTTTTCTGAAGTGCCACCTGCATCACTGCTCGCTACAGGAGCGATCAAGAAGGGGTGCTTTTTAAAAAATAGCCCGGCATTTGCGCCGGGCTTTTTTGGTTTTGAGTACTGCGGTTGTTTCTTTCGAAGCAGTTACTTCGCCTTCCAGTTCCCCCCACCACTTTCACAATCAATCTTCGCCTGCCCCAATTCCTCCGCGCCGTAGTAATACGTGGTCACCTGCGCGCCATCCGGGATGTTCAACGCCTTGGCGTTTTTATCCTTGCTGGTGGAGTGCGGGTTGGCGAGGGATTCCTGAGTAAGGGTGGCGATGCAAGTAGCCTTGTAGTGGTCGTCGCACTGCTGGACCTTTTTCTTGACGGCATTAACCATGTCTTTGCTTTCGTTGCTGCATGACCAATCGATGGCGTTGACGGGTGTGCCTTCGTACTCGTAGCAACTGTGTCCGGATACTGCCGGCACGGCGGAGCTGGAGGAACGGGTCTGGACGTCGCAGCCTTCGGCCATGACGCAGGTGGGGATGACGCTGAAGGTGGCGATCAGAAGCAGGAATCGAATGTTCATCGGGCTTTCCTCTTCAATGGCGCCGATTCTGATCAATGATTAGGCGCTTTTAGTTTCGAGATTGCTTGAGGGGCGGAGGTTCAATCAGGTTTTTGATTTGCGCTGTTTATCTAGATTGAGAAACAATCGGACATATCTAGTGCCCATGGATTGGAATTTGCTCATGATCGAGATCGGCAGTCGCAACAACGCCCCCACGTCGCAGCACCCAACCCACGACGTCTACATCTTCAACATCGACCTGTCACAACCGGCCACGCCTTTTTGTTTCGAACAGTCGACTGCTGGAGGGCATGGTGGGCAGGGCGGTGCGCGCTGGTTGGCGCTGGATGAACTGGATGCCTGGCCCGGTGAATGGCGCGAGCATCTGAAGAAAGCCGATTGCGCGTGGGTCGCGCAGATGATCGATGCGCATCCGGGAGCAGATCAAGCGGCGCTGGTTTCGTTGATTCTCGAACATCACTGCGATCCAGTGGGGCGTTAGAACGTGATTGGCACTTGACTCCGCGCAATATCCATATCGGCGACCGATACGGCGTTTAACCCAAGGAAACCCTTATGACTCAAACACTCGAGCGCGCCATTGCCATCGCCGCCACGGCTCACGCCGGGCAGGTGGACAAGGGCGGGGCGCCGTACATTTTGCATCCGCTGAAAGTGATGCTGCGTATGACCACGCTGAAAGAGCGCATCGTCGCGGTGCTGCACGATGTGGTCGAGGATTGCGAAATCAGTCTCGATGATCTGCGTAAGGAAGGTTTCAGCGAAGAGGTGCTAAGCGCTATTGAATCGGTGACCAAAGTGCCCGGCGAGTCCTACGAGGATTTTGTCGAACGCGCCGCGCAGAACCCGATAGGGCGTGTGGTGAAACTGGCGGATCTGGAAGAGAACAGCGACCTGTCGCGGATCGCCTCGCCGAGTTGGGAGGATCTGGAGCGGATCGAGAAATACCGCCGCGCAATCGGACGGTTACGCTCGTAACGTTAGGTCAGTTGAATTGCCAGGAAGGCATCTATGAAATCCATTCTCTGTTTGTTGATCGCCGCCGGTTTTGGCGCTGCGTTGCAGTCGCTCGGCGTGCCTCACGGTTTGCTGTTGGGCTCGATTCTTGTCACCGCATTGGTCGTCACTAAATCAGGTTTCGCACCTGTGACGCCTTACGGCTTGGGCTACATCCAGGTCACGCTCGGCATCGCTACCGGGCTGATGTTCGAAGCGTGGGACAGCGCGACGGCGTCGGCGATGTTGCCGAGCCTTGGCGTGTTGCTGCTGTGTCTGATCGTGCAGATTACGCTGTCCGCTTTGTGGCTGACGCGCGGCGCCGGATGGAATCGCACCGACGCGTTGCTGGCGGTGTATCCGGGGGCGTTGGCGGCGGTGTTCGATTTGCTGGAGTCGGAAAAAGCCTCGGGCAAGGTGATCATCGTGCACCTGATGCGGTTGTTGCTGATCACCGTGCTGGTGAGTTTTTTGATTCCGGGGCAGACATCGGTGGCGGTGGTGGAAAGCGCTCCGTTGACGACCGGGATGGCGCTGACTGTGTTCGCGGTGATCGGCTTGAGTATCATGCTTGGGCGATTGCTGCTGGTGATCGGCGTGCCAGCGCCGTTCATGTTGACGGCGATTATCATCACTGCGTTTTTCGTCAAAGCAGGATGGCTGCACGGCTTTGACATGCCGGACTGGAGTTTGAATCTGGCGGCACTGATTCTTGGCGTGCGAATCGGCTCGCGGTTTCAGGGGCTGGGCGTCAAGGAGTTAGGGCGGCATGGCCGCACGGCGCTGGTGTCGGTCGGGTTGATGATCGTGGTGGCGGCGGGATTTGCGGAAGTGGCGGCGAGATTTTTGGACAGTGATCCGCTGTCGCTGTGGCTGGCGTATATGCCGGGGGCGATCGAGACGATTGCGATTGTCGCGTTCGCTGGCGGGCTGAATGTGGTGTTTATTCTGACGCATCATTTGGCGCGGATGGTGCTGCTGCACTTTGCTCCGGTGTTGTTGGTGCAGGTGCGGCGGGTGCGGGAAGCTTCTTGATTTGTGCTGTGTCAGTTCAATCGATCCCCCTCACCCCAGCCCTCTCCCGGAGGGAGAGGGCGCTGGCCGTGGTGTTTTGCGCGATGCATCGACCTGAACGACCTTATCGATTATGGATTCACAGCAAGGAATTGCACGTCGGCGTACCACTGAAATATCCCCCAATCGGTCCCCTCTACCTCTGGGAGAGGGCTAGGGTGAGGGGCTCCTGATCCAGCACCATGAACTACACTCTCTGATTACCCCGCATCACCGCCAACCCCAGGCCCCGCCGGAGGTAATCATGAATCGCCTAACATCTATCGCGCTGATGATCGCTACCCTGTACGCCACTCCAGCCAGTGCACAATCCGTCGTCCCGCTCAAAGGTCAGACCTCGCAACAAACTCAAATCGACATAAACGACTGCCACTCCATCGCTTCGACTTCGGCTACTTCAAAACCCCAGGCAGGTGGTCGTCTGAAGGGCGCCGCTGTTGGTGCAGCCGCAGGAGCAGCAGGCGCTGAAGTGCGTGGTCGTCAGCACGACGAGCTCTACGACCGCGTCGACGATGATCGCAAGCAGGATTACCGACAAAACCGTGCCCAGCAGACTGCAGCAGCCGGTGCGGTAGTCGGTGGCTCTCGACAGCGACAGGAGCGGCGCGCGCAGAGCAAGACCGATGCGGCAGCCAGTTCCAGCGCCTATACCGGGTGTCTGCAAGGGCGCGGCTATCAGGTCACGCCTTGACGTCTGGGCTTGTGCGCGTCGAGCAGGTGCATCATCAACGCGCTGTAGAGCGTCACCAGAATGAACAACCCCATGCGCACGGCGAAGGCGCTGTAGACGTCTTTGCCCGCCGCGCTGTCCTGCACAGATTGGCCGAGCAGGATAATCATTGTCACCAGGGTGTTGAGCCAGAACCCGGGGCTGAACTGCGTCGGGCTGAGGCGATAGAGTTTGCGTGCCAGCCACAGGCCGAACAGCAGCATCCATAAAAAGAACATCCACAGATTCACGAACAGGCTCAATCCACACCACAGCAGCACCGCCAGCACGCCGGCAAGCAGGGTCGAGCCGAGCAGTTCGCGCCCCGCGTGATGAGTGTGGGTGGTGGAGCTTTGTTGGCCGAGGCTGACGGCTTTGAGGATGATCGGCAGGTAGCTGGCCGGGTCGCTGAGGGCCAGCAAAAAGGTCGGCAGCACGATCAGCGTCGCGCGCAGGGCCACGCGCGGGACTTCGTCGGCAGGCATGGCGGGTGGCTTGGGTGGGACGGGGCTATCGGGCCGTTCAGGAAATAATGCGTGACTGATGCCGACGACCGCGACTGCCAGCAACAGGCCTTTGACCAACGCACCAATCACCGCCATCGCCAGATCGAATTCGGCGAACCCGGCGGCGGAAATCATGGTCATGCCGATCACCAGAAAGGTCACGATCAACGGGTTGCCGCCGCGCAAACCGAAGCGAAACACCAGAAACAAACCGAGGCCGATCAACAACACAGCGCTCACCGGGTAATAGCGCAGCAACGGCACCAGCAGCAGGCCGATGCTGGTTGTGAGCGCCGCGACCAATGCCAGCACCAGCGCACCTTTGAGCGGCAATGGCCGGGGCAGGCTGGCCAACAGCAACACCGCCAGCACCGGCGAGATAAACGCCAGCGGCAGCGCCAGCGCATAACTGGCGGCGGTGCACAGCGCGGTGCCGAACGCTAGGCGTAACGCCCGTTGCGCCGGGACGCTGCGCTCAGTAGGCATACGACAGCCAGCTCATCAGCCCGACAAACAACCGCCCCAGCGGATTGAGCGGATTGCCTTCGGTGGGGAAGGCCATGACTTCAGCCTGACCACCGGCACGGATGGCGCGGTTGTCGACCAGGCGTTTTTTCGCCTCCTCAGTGAGTTCTATAATCACCGGAAAACGCTGCGCCGGACGCAGCCAGTCGCGGCTGTTCTGGATGCTCGGCAAGGTCCCCGGCGCTGGCGTCTGGCCGACGCTGACGCCATAGCCGACGCTGCGCACTCGGCCATCGAGGACTTCGCCGGGCAGCGCATCCAAAACGATAGATACCGGTGTTCCGGGTTGCACGCGGCCGAGGTTGTTTTCGGTAAGGTCGGCGCTGATCCACACATCATGAATCGCGATCAAGGTCATCACCGGGCTGCCGGCAGCGGTGAACTGGCCGACGTCGGTGCGCAGGTCGGTGATCAACCCGGCCGAACGCGCGCCGATGCGGGTGTTGGCCAGATCCAGCTCGGCTTTGGCCAGTGCCGAAGCGGCGCTGCGCAACTGCGCGTTGGTGTCGGTGTTGCCACCTTCCTGTTCCTGCGCGCGCTGCACTTCGGCGCGGGCGGCGGCGACCTGGGCGACCGCTTGCTCGCGGTTGGCTCGCGACACTTCCAGCAGGCGCACGGAGATGGTGCCCGGATCCTGTTTGTACAAACCTTCGAGACGTTGATTGTCTTGCCGCGTCTTGAGTTCGTTGGCTTGCGCAGCACGTAGCGAAGCTTGCGCCGAAGCGATGCCGGCGGTGCTGGCGCCGACCTGACGACGGGTCGATTCAAGATCGGCTTTCGCCCGATCCACGGCGATTTGCAGCGGTTGCGGATCGAGTTCAAAGAGGACGTCGCCAGCCTTGACGTCCTGATTGTTGCGCACATTGACCCGGATCACCCGACCGGCAACCTCCGCCGCAACCGGAATCACGAACGCACCGACCCGCGCCTGCTGGGTGTAGGGCGTGTAGCGGTCGGCGAGCAGATACCAGGCCAGGCTCAGCACAATCAACAGCAGCACCCAGCGGATGCCTTTTTTTGCCGGATCGGACGGGGCCGGGGCCGGAGCGGGAGGTGCGGCGTCAGTCATGGTGGCTGTCCTGCGACGGGAGTGGGTACAGCGGTTGAGCGGGCGGCGCGGTGAGCAAGTCGCCCCAATTGGTGCGTTGTTGCATCTGTTCGCGGGTCGGTTCGTCGATCTGCGGCGAAGTGCTTTGCCAACCCCCACCAAGGGCTTTGTAGAGGGCGATCAGATTGCTCACGGCATTGCTGCGACTGACCAGATAGTTGTCCTGCAACTCCAGCAGTGCCCGTTGAGCGTCGAGCACGCGCTGGAAGTCCGAATAACCTTCGCGGTATTGCGTGTTGGCCAGCACCAGCGAACGCCGCGCGGCACCTTCGGCCTCGCGCAGAATGCGCTCGCGCTCCAGCGCTTTGCTCAAACCACTGGCGGCGTCGTCGGCCTCGCGTGCGGCTTGGCGAACCTTGTCGCGGTAGGCTTCGATCAGTTGCTGCAAACGTGCGTCCTGCACCCGTATGTTGTTGCGGATGCGCCCGTAATCGAAGATGTTCCAGCGCAGGCTCGGCCCGCCGATCAGGTCGAGGCTGCGCGGCGTGGCGCTGAGGGAGTCGGTGGACCAGACGATGCTGCCGAGCAGGGTCAGCGATGGATACAAATCGGTTTCGGCGACGCCGACCAGCGCCGATTGCGCAGCGACATTCAGTTCCGCCGCGCGCACATCCGGACGGCGCAGCAGCAGGTTGGCGGGGACGTCTTGCAGCACGGCGCGATCCACCAGCGGAATCAGCCCCGGTTGTTCGGCCAGCAGCGCCGCGCCACCGGGCGGCTGGCCAACCAGCACCGCCAGGGCATTACGCGTACGCAGCAGTTGGTCTTCGAACGCCGGGAGGCTGCTCAGCGTGCCAAGGTATTGGGTTTTCGCCTGTTGCAGATCAAGTTCGGCGCTCTGGCCGCTGGTGAAGAGTTTTTCGGTGATCTCGAAATTGCGCTTTTGCTGGACGGCGTTTTCCCGGGCGACGCGCAGCCGCGCTTCAGTGGTGCGCAGGGAAAAATAGGTGTCGGCGACTTGCGCGCGCAGCAGCACCAGGGCGTCTTCGTAGTTGGCCTGCGCGGCGAAATATTGTGCATCGGATGACTCGATGGCACGGCTGAACCGGCCCCAGAAATCCAGTTCCCAACCGACATCGAACGCAGCGCTGTGTTGCCAGAAATGTAGATCCTGCGGGTTGTTGCCGCCGGACTGCTGGCGATCGACATACAGGCTGTCGACGCCGAGCTGTTGCAATTGCGGGTAGCGGCCGCTTTCGGCGATGCCCAGTTGTGCGCGGGCTTCGAGGACTCGCAGGCCAGCGATTTTCAGGCTGCTGTTGCGAGCATCGGCTTCGTTGATCAGGCGATCAAGCACCGGGTCGGCGAATACCTGCCACCATTGGCGCAGATCCGGTTGTGCGACGCGTTCACTGGCGTGTTCCAGAGCCGTACTGTTCCATTGTTTACTCCACGCTTCGCCCGGCGGCTGGAAATCCGGTCCCAGGCGCATGCAGCCGCTCAAACTCAGGGCACCAACCAATAGCAGATGACCGGGCCTTGTCAGCAGTGCTGTTGTTGCAGGCATTGCTTGTTTTCCCGGACCGCGAATTTCAATGGAGCATAGACGGCAGATTGCAGTTTGTTCGGGCGAATCTGCTGCTACGCTTGGCAGGCAACTGTACCCCACCCAAACAGGACGAAACAATGGACACTGCCCAAGATCCGGTGACCCCGCCGACCCCCGCAACCTGGCGCTTCAAAGTGGGTGTGGGGATCATTTGCCTGATGCTCGGTTCGTGGTTGATGGTGCCGCTGGCGGCTGCGCTTGATGTGCCCGGCTCGAAAGTGGCAGCGCTGACCGGCGTGTTGTTTATCAGCAACAAGGTGTTGTTGCTGGTGGTGATCGCGGTGATGGGCAAGGCCGGTTTCGCTGAGCTCAAGCGCACAATTGGGCGTTATGTCTCGGGGATCATTCCAACCCCGGTCGACGAGGTTGGGCCGACGCGCCATCGCATCGGTGTGGTGATGTTTTGCCTGCCGTTGCTGACCTCTTTTCTGGAACCGTATTTCGATAATTTCTGGCCGGGGTTGCGCCCCAATCTGTGGCAACTGCAATTGCTTGGGGATTTGATGTTTGTTGGCAGCTTCTTTGTACTGGGGGGGAATTTCTGGGACAAGGCTCATGCGCTTTTTGTGCGCAAGGCGCGGGTAGTCACCGTTTGAGATCGTAACAATTGATACCTGCCGGTTTGTGTTTGCCCGAGGTTTTCGCTAGTCTGCGTCAAAACCTGCAACTACAAGCATAAACAGGCAGAGTCATGCACGACCACTCCGTTACCGAACTGCCGTCACTGCGCCGGCAGAAAATCCTCCTGATCCTCGAACGCGACGGCAAGGTCATGGCCTCCGAGTTGAGCCAGCATTTTGCCGTGTCCGAGGATACGATTCGCCGCGACCTCGCCGAACTCGATAACGCCGGGTTGGTGCAGCGGGTACATGGTGGGGCGTTGCCGCGACCCAAAGACACCGGCAAGGATTACTTCACCCGGATCAGTGAAACCGACGAAGTAAAAACTCGCCTGGCGCAGCTCGCTGCCGGACGGGTGAAGGACGGCCAGATCGTGCTGTTCGATTCCGGCACCACCACGTTGCAGATCGCCCGCTCGCTGCCGGCCGATATCAAAATTACCGCCGTCACCACGTCGCCGATGACCGCCATCACCCTGGCTGAATACCAAGGCATCAAGGTGATTCTCGCGGGCGGCCAACTCAATCTGGCAACGATGTCGGTCAGCGGCCACGAAACCGTGCGCCTGCTGCAAAGCATCAAGGCTGATGTGCTGTTTACCGGGGTGTGCGCGATTCATCCGGAAGTCGGGCTGAGTTCTCTGTACTTCGATGAGGTGCCGGTGAAGCAGGCATTGTTCGAGAGCGCCGCGCAGGTGATTGCGGTGACCACGGCGGACAAGCTGGGGGCGGTCGAGCCGTTTGTGGTGACGCCGTGCAATCGCGTGCATACGCTGATTACCGAGCGGCATCTGGCATCGGGCAGTGTCGAGGATTATCGGCGGTTGGGGATTGAGGTGGAGCAGTTGCCTGACTGAAAGTGTTGAGGTGAGTCTGATGGCCTCATCGCTGGCAAGCCAGCTCCCACAGGATTTACTGGCGTACATGGAATATGTGTACGACACGGACACTGTGGGAGCTGGCTTGCCAGCGATGGGGTCATTACATTCAACGCAATTTTTCGAGCATCTGGTAATACCACATCCCCGCCGCCAACAACGGATTGCCCAACAAATCCCCCATCGGCACGCGAATGTGCTGACACGCCGCAAACGTATCGAACTGTTCCATCTGCCCGGTAATCGCCCGGCTCATGATTTCGCCCATGATGTGCGTTGTCGCGATGCCGTGGCCGGAGTAGCCCTGGCAGTACCAGACGTTGTCCGAGAGTTTGCCCAGTTGCGGGATGCGGTTGATGACGATGCCCATTGCGCAGCTCCACTGGTAGTCGATCTGCACGCCTTTGAGCGCTGGGAAGGTCTGCTCGATACACGGGCGCAGTTCGGCAGCGATGTCGCGTGAATCCTTGCCGCTGTAGTTGGCGCCGCCGCCAAACAGCAGACGACCGTCGGCGGTGAGGCGGTAGTAATCGAGGACGAAACGGCAGTCGTAGACCGCCAAATCCTCAGGGTTGATCTGACGCGCCAGATCGCCCAGCGGCGCGGTGGTGACGATGCCGCCCATGGCCGGGAAAATCTTGCCCTTGAGCTGGCCGGGTTCGAGCTTGTGATAGACGTCACCGGCCAGCATCACCTGGTTGGCGTCGATCTGGCCGTGGGCAGTGCGCACCCCTGGCGTATCGCCGTGAATGATCTCCAGCACTTCGCTGTTTTCGAAGATCAGCGCGCCGAGACTTTCCGCCGCCCGCGCTTCACCGATGCACAGGTTGAGCGGGTGCAGGTGCATGTTGCGGGTGTTCTTGATCGCGCCGTGGTAGAGCTCGCTTTGCAGCAGATCGCGCACCTGGCTGCGGTCGAGCAGGCTGACCTCGTCACCCAACCCGCGACGCACGGCTTCTTCGTAGTCCTTGCGCAGATCGGTCATGTGGCTTGGCTTGTACGCCGCGTGCAAGTGACCGTGTTTGAGGTCGCACTGGATAGCGTATTTTTCCACGCGCTGCTTGATGATTTCGTGCCCGCGCCAGCGCAGGTGCCAGATGAAATCGTCGACCTCGTCACCGAGTGTCGGGCGCATCTGTTTGCGCATCGCGCCGTCACCGGAGAGGCTGCCGGTGACTTGGCCGCCATTGCGCCCAGTGGCGCCCCAACCGATTTTGTTACTTTCGACGATGGCGACTTTCAAGCCTTTTTCAGCGAGTTCGACAGCGGTGGCGACGCCGGTGAAGCCGCCGCCGATGATCACCACATCGACTTTGTGCCGGCCTTGCAGGGTCGGGTAGTCAGTCTCGTGGTTGAGGGTGGCGGTGTAGTAGGAATTGCAGCGATTGGTCATTTTATTGTCCACACAAATTCGGGAAACAGAGTGCAGTCCCCTGTGGGAGCTGGCTTGCCAGCGATAGCGGAGTGTCAGTCACCAGAGATGCTGAATGTGCCGGCCCCATCGCTGGCAAGCCAGCTCCCACAGGTTACAGTGGTGTAATCAGGCCTCGGTCAGGTACCAACGCCAATCCTGCTCACCCACTTCAGCCATGAACTGCCGATACTCGGCCCGCTTCACCGCCAGGTACACCCCAAGAAATTCCTGGCCCAAGGCATCCCGTGCCCACACCGAATTTTCCAGTGCCTGCAACGAAGTCAGCCAATCGGTCGGCAGCAGTTCCTTGGCTTGCGCATAGCCGTTGCCCTCAACCGGTGCGCCCGGATCAAGGTTCTCGCGAATGCCGCGATGGATGCCGGCAAGGATCGCCGCCGCCGCCAGATACGGGTTGGCGTCGGCGCCGCAGATGCGGTGCTCGATGTGCCGGGTGTGGGCCGGGCCGCCGGGTACGCGCAGGCTGACGGTGCGGTTATCGATGCCCCAGGTCGGCGCCAATGGCGCGTAGCTGTTGGCCTGAAAACGCCGGTAGGAGTTAGCGTTCGGGCAGAACAGCAGCAGTGAATCAAGCAACGAGGCGAGCATGCCGCCAATCGCCGTACGCAGCAGCGGGGTGCCGGCCGGGTCTTCGGAGGCGAACAGGTTGCGCCCCTCGCCGTCGGCGAGGCTGACATGCATGTGCATGCCGGTGCCGGCCAGATCATCGAACGGCTTGGCCATGAACGTCGCCTGCATGCCGTGCTTGTGTGCCACGGCTTTGACCAGTCGCTTGTAGCGCACCGCCTGATCCATCGCCTCCAGCGCATCGCCGTGTTCGAGGGTGATTTCCACCTGACCCGGGGCGTATTCCGAGATCGCCGTGCGCGCCGGAATGCCGTGCAGTTTACAGGCGCTGTAGAGGTCGGCGAGGAACGGTTCGATTTGTTCCAGCTCGCGCAAACCGTAGACCTGGGTATGTCGCGGTCGACCCCCATCAGCGTCCAGCGCCGGTTGCGGACGACCGTTGTGATCGCGTTTTGCGTCGAGCAGATAAAACTCCAGCTCGCAGGCCATCACCGGGTTGTAACCCTCGGCCTTGAGAGCGTCGACAACCTTGATCAGCAGGTGGCGCGGGTCGGCGATGCTGGCGGGCATGCCCTCGGTCGGGTGCATGCTGACCTGCACCGCTGCGGTCGGAATCTTGCGCCACGGCAGGCGCACCAGACTGCCCTCCAGCGGGTAGGCACGGCAGTCGATATCGCCGACGTCCCAGACCAGACCGGAGTTCTCGACGTCCTCACCCTGTACGGTCAGACCGAGGATGGTGCTGGGCAGCGGGCGACCGCTTTCGTACACGGCGAGCAGTTCTTCGCGGTGCAACAGCTTGCCGCGCGGCACGCCGTTGGCGTCGAGGATGAACAGCTCGATCATGTCGATATCGGGATTTTGTTCAAGGAACAGGCGTGCGTCTTCAATGGCTGCGAATTTCATGGCAAACACTCACGTTGGCGCCGCACAGGCGCGCAGATTCGGGCCGGACGCGGCGCAGTAAAAGGCGCGGGCGTCCTGGCAGGGAATATCAGGGAATAGGGAGCTGTCGCGGGTTATTAACGGGCGCGATCAGAGAGTCCGGGCGATATCCGGCGGGCGTGCGGAGTGACGCAGCTTGGAACGGCGCAGGGCCATGGGGAGATTGACGATACGATTCATACGCCGCCCCTGTGAGAGAGGGCGCGCAGAGTAGAGACGTTCAACGATTCTGATTGTTGTAGTGACGTGCTCATAACGCATGTTTCCGTTGGCGGAAAACGTCGGCGGCGGAATGCCCCGTCGACCGGTGTGCCCGGATAGTAAGGGGGAATTCGCGGGCGTGTAAACGACTGTTTCGGGGGACTGCGCAGTGTGCCCCCACAAAAGTGGTGGGTCAGCCGCCGGTCATATTCATGAAGCGTACGACCTGGACGTCGTCATTGACCTCGAAATTATGCCGATACGGTTTGATTTTCATCGCCTCGATGATGGCTTTCTCCAGACGTTCCGTTTGCCCCGGATGAGCGCGCAGCACCGCTTTCAAATCCACCGAATGTTCGTTACCCAGGCACAGTAGCAGGCGACCTTCGACGGTCATCCGCACCCGATTGCAGGTGCCGCAGAAATTGTGGCTATGCGGCGAGATAAACCCCAGGCGAATCTGCGGGGCCTCGGCCAGACGCCAATAGCGCGACGGGCCTTGAGTGGATTCCGTCGAGTCGATCAGCGTGTAGCGTTCGGCGATTTTTTCACGCACCTGCGCGCTGGAAAAAAACGACTCGGCACGGCTGTGGTCGCTGATGATCCCCAGTGGCATTTCCTCGATGAAAGAGATATCGAGCTGACGGTCGATGGCAAAACTCACCAGATCATTGATCTCGTGATCGTTGCGGCCCTGCATCACCACGCAGTTGAGTTTCGTGCGGGTGAAACCGGCCTTGCGCGCGGCATCGACACCGTTGATCACTTGCGCCAGATCGCCTGTGCGGGTCATTTGTTTGAAGCGCTCGGGGTCGAGACTGTCGAGGCTGATGTTCAGGCGCTTGACCCCAGCGTCGAACAGCGGCGCGGCGAGTTTGCCCAACTGCGAGCCGTTGGTGGTCAGGCACAGTTCACGCAGGCCCGGCAGGGCAGCGATCTGCTCGCACAGCTGCACCACGCCCCGTCGGATCAGCGG
Source organism: Pseudomonas sp. NPDC098747 (assembly GCF_044760045.1). NCBI lineage: Bacteria > Pseudomonadati > Pseudomonadota > Gammaproteobacteria > Pseudomonadales > Pseudomonadaceae > Pseudomonas > Pseudomonas sp. NPDC098747. The sequence continues at coordinate 19,266 of NZ_JBIWAL010000011.1, forward strand.
CTCGCCGCCGGTAAGGCGAATCTTGCGGGTGCCCAGCGCGACGAAGCTTTGCGCCAGTTGATAGATCTCTTCCAGCGTCAGCACTTGTTGGCGCGGCAGAAACTCCATCTCTTCAGCCATGCAATAGACGCAGCGGAAGTCGCAACGGTCGGTCACCGACATGCGCAGATAGTCGACGCGGCGGTTGTGAGCATCGATCAGGACGCGCTCTGTCATGACAGCCTCGCAGGATTGAAACCGCTGGTGAACGGAATTGGACGGGGCAGGGTATGGGTAACTGCCTGAACCGTCCAATCACTGTTAGTGACCGGCTGATTGATAGCGTCGATGATCAAGTGTGGGAGCTGTGTTGGTCGAAAATCCGTGAACACCGCAAGACCCTGTGGGAGCTGGCTTGCCAGCGATGAGGCCAGCACAGTTGGCATTGATGTTGACTGATCCTCCGCCATCGCTGGCAAGCCAGCTCCCACCGGTTCTGTGGTGTGCTTAAGGGTTATTGCGCACCAAACATCGCGGTCCAGTAGATCCCTGCATCGCTTTTCGGGTCGGTCGCATAGGCGGCGCCCAGTTCCTTGTATTGCGGGTTCATCAGGTTGGCGCAGTGGCCGGGGCTGGCGAGCCAACCGTCGACGACTTTGCCCACGGTGTCCTGGCCGGCGGCGATGTTTTCGCCGACCAGTTGGCCGCTGTAGCCGGCCAGTTCTGCGCGGTCGCCGGGGGTGCGGCCGTCGCGGTCTTTGTGGTCGAGGTAGTTTTTGTTGGCCATGTCGCGGCTGTGATCCTGGGCGACGGTGCCCAAGGTCGCATTCCAGGCCAGCGGCGCAACAGCGGCAAAGGGTTGGCCGCCGCATTGGCGTGGCTGACTGCGTGCAGTGTTGAGTTGTTCGAGCAGTTTTTGCCCTTCACTCTGCGCATCGCCGAGTTTGGCCGACAGCAGCGGCCGCGCCAGCACGATGCGCCAGTCGCGATCGGCGCGGCTGACGCCGACATCGACAAACTGCGGATCCAGCACCACCTGACAGAAACTCTCCTGAATCGCCTTCATCGCCGACGCCGCATCGCGCGGGCCGTTGAGGGTGATCGCCTGCACGTTGACCATCGGGTAACTGGCGCTGGCCATGGCTTGCTGCAGGTTGACGGCGCCGCTGGCCGGCAACCTCAAGCGTGGATCAGCCGACAAGGGCGGCAACTCATTGGACGCCTGCGTACCACAACGTTGCGGCTGGCTGCGGTAGCTGTTGATCGAATCGATCAGTTGCGATTCGTCGGAGGCCATGGCCGAGGCAGCAAACATTACGCCGGCGGACAACGCGGCAAATGGCAAAACGGATCGCGTGAAGCGCATGGAATTCTCCCTTGAGCTGAATGCGCCCATGATGCGCGAAAGGCCCCCGGTGGGTGCAATGTCTTTTTCTTGATTCGACGGTTTTTTCCACGGAACGCTACGCGCAATTTTGCCGTCTACACTCTGCCAAGACCCCGGAATCCGGGCGTCTCCCCGACGTAACAGCAGAAAGTCGCCGGCAAGGCGCTGAACCGCCAGCTCAAGGATCGCACCCACGGCGCGTTGTATTTTCACGACCGCAACGTCCACCCGAGTTGGGCCAGGCAATACCGGAAAACCGCCGAGACGAAAAAATTCCTCTTCTATAAACCCGCTGGTGGCGATGCGCGCTAGGCGCAGATTTCCCGCACACAATCGCGCAACCAGCGATGCGCCGGATCAGCGTCCATGCGCGGATGCCAGAGCATCGACACGCTGATCGGCGGCATCTTCAATGGCAGGTCGAAGCTGTACAGGCCCGTGCGCAGTTTGCTGGTGTGACGTTCCGGGACGGTGGCGATCAGGTCTGATTCACCGACCAGCGTCAGTGCCGCAGAAAACCCGCCGAATGAGGTGACGATGTCCCGCGTCAGGCCGCATTCGCGTAGCGCTTCGTCTACCGGGCCGCTGCTGCGCCCGCGCCGTGACACCAGAATGTGCTGGCCTGAGGCGAAGCGTTTGGCGCTGACCTTGCCTGAGCTCAAAGGATGCCCCTCACGCACCACGCCGATCCAGTGATCGCGAAACAGAATGCGGCTGTGCAGCGTTGGGTCGGTGCTGTCGTCGACCACACCGGTCTCCAGATCGACCCGACCTTCGCGCAGCAGTGCGCTGTCCTTGTCGGCTTTCTGCACAAAGCGCAAACGCACGCCGGGCGCCTCAGCAGCGATGCGGGCGAGCAGGGCGGCGGCGAATGTTTCAACAAACCCGTCGGTATTGCGCAAGGTGAACGTGCGTTGTAGCAGGGCGGGGTCGAGCACTTGCGCAGGACGCAAAACCGCCTCGGCTTCCTGCACCAGGTGACTGACGCGGTCGCGCAATTCCAGCGCACGCGGCGTTGGCACCAGTCCTCGACCGGCGCGCACCAGCAACGGATCGCCGGTGGTTTCGCGCAGACGGGCCAAGGCGCGACTCATCGCGGAAGGGCTCAGCCGCAGGCATTTGGCGGCGCGGGCGACGCTGCCTTCACGCAGCAGCACGTCGAGGGTGATCAGCAGGTTCAGATCCGGCGTGGTCATGACATGGCGTTCCATGCAGGTATTGAGTGCAAAGCATGCGTCTTGCGCCTTGTATTGTCGAGGCTCAGGCTACGACGCATGATCTTTTGCACAGTGAGCCCCCCATGCCCCGACAACCCCTGAGCACCCAAGCCCGCTGGGCGCTGACCAGTCTGGCGCTGTCGATGCTGATGCCGTCGCTGGACACCAGCATCGCCAACGCCGGGTTGCCAACACTGGCGGCGGCGTTTGATGCGACGTTCCAGCAGGTGCAGTGGATTGTTCTGGCGTACCTGCTGGCGATCACCACGTTAATTGTCAGCGTCGGACGTCTGGGCGATGGCTTCGGTCGGCGGCGCTTGCTGTTGATCGGGATTGGCATTTTTACCAGCGCTTCGTTGTGCTGCGCGCTGGCGCCGGGACTTGGCTGGCTGATCGGCGCACGGGCGGTGCAAGGCGTTGGCGCGGCGATCATGTTTGCGTTGACGGTCGCACTGGTGGCCGATGCGGTACCCAAAACGCGGGCGGGCAGTGCGATGGGATTGCTGGCGACGATGTCGGCCACCGGCACCACACTCGGTCCGTCGCTGGGTGGATTGTTGATGGCGCATGTTGGCTGGCAATCGATATTTTTGCTCAACGTGCCATTGGGATTGCTCAATGCGTGGCTGGTGTACCGCTATCTGCCGGCAGATCGGCCAGCAGGGTCGCGAGTTACCTTTGATTACCTTGGCAGCGGGGTGCTGGTGTTGACGCTGGCGGCCTATGCGCTGGCGATGACGCTTGATGGTTTCACGCTGGCGTTGCTGTTGATCTGCCTGTGCGGCGCGGGGTTGTTCATCGTGGTCGAGACAAAAGCCAAGGCACCGCTGATTCGCCTGTCACTGTTCGCCGATCTGCGCCTGAGCAGCAGTCTGGCGCTGACGTTGCTGGTGACAACCGTGATGATGACCACGCTGGTGGTCGGGCCGTTTTACCTGAGTCGCGGTTTGGATCTCAGCCACACCTTGGTCGGACTGGTGTTGTCGGTCGGGCCGTTGCTGGCCGCGCTCGGTGGCGTGCCGGCCGGACGGCTGGTCGATCGCTTTGGCGCACAGCGGGTGGTGCCGGGCGCCTTGCTCGGGATGGTCTGCGGTTGCGGGTTATTGGCGTTGTTGCCGATGAGTTTCGGACTGGCTGGTTACGTGTTGCCGATGACGGTGATCGCCGGCAGTTATGCGCTGTTCCAGGCGGCCAACAATACCGGATTGATGGCGACGGTCGGTCAGGATCAACGCGGCGTGGTGTCGGCGCTGCTCGGGCTGGCACGCAATCTGGGATTGATCACCGGCGCGGCGGCGATGGGGGCGGTGTTTGCCCTGGCCACCGGCAACCCGACCCAAGCGCCCGCCGCCGTCATCGGCAGTGGCATGCACATCACTTTCGGCGTTGGCACGGCGTTGATGGTCATGGCCCTGATCATCAGCCGAATGCAGATCAGCGGCAGGCGTGAGCCTGCTTGCGATGGCGTCGGTACAGCCAAAACCTCCGGTGACTGACCTGCCGCTATCGCCAGCAGGCTGGCTCCCACGGGAAATCTGTTTGGATCGAAAAACTGTGAGCACCGCTAATCCCTGTGGGAGCTGGCTTGCCAGCGATGAGGTCGGCACAGTCAACATTGATGTTGACTGACCCACCGCCATCGCTGGCAAGCCAGCTCCCACAGGTTTTGCGGTCTTCGCAGTATTGGTGCACACCACTCCTATAGGGCTTTGCGGTGTTTCTCTTAGCTGGCGTGGGTGCTGATGATGCTCGCCACCTGCTGCGGCTGGCAGTTGAGATACGGCGATTTCCTCAGCCAGCGCTGATCCGGGTACCAGGAGAACATGAACTGGCCGTTCTTCAGTTTGTCGATCACCTGTTTCGCAATTTGCGGGCGGACGGCCGGGCAACCCTGGCTGCGGCCGATTCGGCCCTGACGCTTGCTCCATAGCGGATTCACGTAATCGGCGGCGTGAATGACGATAGCGCGATCACGGGCCAGATCATTGAAACCGGGTTCCAGACCGTCCATGCGCAGCGAGTAACCGTGGGCCCCGCTGTAGCTTTCCTGAGTGCGGAACAAACCGAGGCTGGATTGATAACTGCCTTCGACATTGGAAAACTGCGTGGCGAAGTTTTCCCCGGAGTTGGAACCGTGGGCGACCAGGTCGCGCAGCACCAGTTTTTTCCGGTTGAGGTCAAAGATCCATAGTCGGCGTTCGGTGGACGGCTGCGAATAGTCGATGATCGCCAGGTGGCGGGATGGCTTCGCACCGTTGTTGACCGCACACTGCATGGCGCTCAAGGCACCTTTCAGCGCCTGGGGATTGAGTTCTGGCGCGGCGTGCGCGAGGCTGGTGAAGAGAACCGGCGATGGTTTGCCGGCGGCAAAAGCTGGACTGCTCACGGCGACAAGGGTCGCGGTGGTCAGCAGAAGTCGGCGCAAATACGTCAACATTTATAAAGTGTCCTCAACTTGCTACTTATTTGGCACTTTGGCTCCTGACTCCCAGTCGTAACCTGCAAGCCCGAAGTTCGAGCCTGACTGTTCAGCGCACCTGATGTAAGGTTGGCCATCATCTAGGTGGCCATGGATTGGAGTAAAGCAGTTGTTCAAAAAGTACGCATGCTACTTGAGCATTTGTTTGCTCGCAGCGCCGTTTGTCGCTTGTGCGGGTGAATCGCTGCCGCCGTTGCAGACGCTGCCGACACCTCCTGCCGAAATGCCGGTTGAGCCGCAAAGTCCGTTGCATGCCGTATTGATCGGTCTGCCACAGACCTGCCCGGCGCTTGCAAAACAGCTCAGCGGCCCGTCGTTGCAACAGTTGCAAGCCTTCTATCAGCAGCAGGACTGGTTGCCGGTATGGGCTAGTGAATCCGGACGATTGCAGGCCTTACAGGCGCAATTGCCGTTGTTGGCCGACGATGGCCTCAGCCCGCAACGCTACCCGGTCGCGTTCACTGCGCCGCAGGAAGGCGAGTTGTGCGCCGATATCGATATCAGCCGCTATTACCTGCAAGCCCTGCAGGACCTGCATTACGGCCGTCTGCTGCAATCGCACTTCGAGCCCTTGTGGCATGCCGATGACACCCAGCGTGACCGTCAGGCCGAACTGCTGGCGATTGCCGTGCCGGGTATGCATGACATTCCAGCGGCGTTCAACCTGGCCCGTCCGCAACTGCCTCAATACCAGAAACTGCGCCAGCTCTACGCCGCGCAACGGCTCACAGCCTTGCCAAAATGGCAGTCGGTGGGCAGCGGGCCGCTGTTACGCCCGTCCACGGCAGATAAGCGCGTGCCGGAATTGGCCCAGCGCTTGTACAGCGAAGGCTATCTGACCCACGCCATCACCCCGGCTGACAATGCTTATGAGGGCGAGTTGGTGGACGCGGTGAAAAGCTTCCAGGCCAACCATTCGTTGCAGGCTGACGGCGTGGTCGGGCCGGGGACAATTGCCGAACTCAACATCAGCCCGCTGACCCGCCGCGAACAGCTGCGGGTCAACCTCGAACGATTCCGCTGGATGGCCCAGGACATGGAGCCCGATGGTTTGCTGGTCAACGTCGCTGCGGCCGAATTGACCCTGTATCAGGGCGGCCAACCAGTGTGGCAGACGCGCACCCAGGTCGGCCGTGCCGAGCGCCAGACGCCGCTGCTCAAATCCCGCGTCACGCGCCTGACCCTCAACCCGACCTGGACCGTGCCGCCAACCATCTGGAAGGAAGACAAACTGCCGGAAATCCGCAAGGACCAGACCTTCCTCAGTCGGCATAATCTGCAGGTGTTGGATGCCAGCGGTCAGCCGTTGGCAGCAGAGGACATCGACTGGGACCACCCCGGCAACATCCTTTTGCGCCAGGACGCGGGGCCGCGTAACCCGTTGGGGCAGATGGTCATTCGCTTCCCCAACCCGTTCTCGGTGTACCTGCATGACACGCCGAGCAAGGCGTTGTTCGAAAAAGGGCCACGGGCGTTCAGCTCCGGCTGTGTGCGGGTCGAGCACCCGATGCAATTGCGCGATCTGCTGCTCAGCCCGGCGGAAAGGGCGCGCACCGAGACCTTGCTCGCCACCGGCGCCACCCATGAATTTCGCTTGTCGGCGCCGGTGCCGATCCTGATGACCTACTGGACGGCGCAGGTCGATGCCGCCGGCCACGTACGCTACTCGCCGGATATCTACAGTTTCGACCACGCCTTGTTGGCGGGCCTTGATCGCGTGCACTGAGCCTCAACGATTGCGGTGATTCCACAACACCCGCGCCAGCCATGCATCGATGCTCAACTTGCCGGCGCCGGTGAATACGAGCGGTACCAAAGCTGCCAGGTAAATCGCTGGCAGCTTGAAGTTGCCGAAGCCCTTGTTGGTGATGGCGTATCCCTGTGCCAGTTCGCTGAGCGTCGACCACTCGGCAGGCCAGTGCACGGCGGCGGTGGCGACGACGGTCACTACGATCAGCGCAATGGTCGAGATCCGCGTGCCGAAACCGATCAGAATCGCCAAGGCGCAGATCAGTTCGGCCCACATCGACAGTTCCCAATTCAGCGTCGCCGGCAGGTGATCGAAGGGGAATGGGAATTTTTCCTGAATGTCATCAAACCAGTTCTGCCCATTGAACTTCTCCAGCCCCGATTCGAAAAATTCCCAGGCGATAAATACGCGCAGGGTCAGCGGCGCCAGCCAGGCACCGGCACGGTCGAGGTTCAGGTGCACGCCTTTGACGGCGCTTGAGAGGGTCATGGTGAATCTCCGGTGGATCGGGTGAGGGGGATCGACCGGGATATTTGAAGGTTGGGGTGTGTCGGTGGTGTGTCGTCGGGTCAGGGGAAAGTGGGCTTGGTGTGTCTGCGGCGGGGTTAGACACAGTGCGATACAGCAGCCCCTCACCCCAGCCCTCTCCCGGAGGGAGAGGGAGCCGACCGAGGTGTCTTGCGTCATCCATCGACCTGAAAAATCGAATCGATTATGGATTCCCCAAACAGCGCTCACGTCGGTGTAGCTCTCCAATATCCCCCAATCAGTCCCCTCAATCTCTGGGAGAGGGCCAGGGTGAGGGCGAATCGTTTATGGATTCCCCCAACATCGCTCAAGTCGGCGTAACTCTCCAATATCCCCCGGTCAGTCCCCTCTACCCCTGGGAGAGGGTTAGGGTGAGGGCAGCAGTTTCGGCACCCGCCACAAATACCAAGCCGCCACCGTTCTATAAGGACTCCAGCCCAAACCAATCTCAACCATCTGCTTGCGCGTCGGCTGCACCTCCAATCCCTTCAACCGCCGATACCCCTCGCGCACGCCAAAATCATCCGCCGGCAAGATGTCCATCCGTTCAAGGCTGTAGATCAACAACATCTCCACCGTCCAGCGCCCGACACCGCGCAGGCTGACCAGCCGCTCGATCAGCACTTCATCATCCATCGCCAACGCCGTGGCGTAATCCGGCACCACGCCATCCAGCGTCGCTTGGGCGATTCCCTGAATCGTCGCAATCTTTCCCGCCGAAAACCCACAGCTGCGCAGTTGATCAAACCCGGTTGCGAGGATTTGCCCCGGTCGTGGAAACGATTGCCCGGGAAACAACCCGACCAACCGCCCGACAATCGCATCTCCCGCCTTGGCATGCAGTTGCTGATAGGCAATCGCCCGCACCAGCGATTCGTACGGATCGCGCGCCGGATGCGGTTGATGCAGGCAAGGGCCGACAGCGGCGATGTGTCGCTGCCAGTCGGCATCGAGCGCGGCGAGGAATTCACTTTGCGCTTGATAAGGGTCGAGTGAGCCCATCGAAATCCTTCTTGTCGTTTGAGCCGGGCAGTCAGAAAGCCAGTTGTTGCGTGAGCTGAACGGCGGCGTTTTCCAGTCTCAGCAGGAACGCCTTGCGCGGCTGACCTCCACCATAGCCGGTGAGCGAGCCGTCCGCGCCGATCACGCGATGACACGGCACCACAATCGATAGACGATTTTGACCGTTGGCCAGGCCCACCGCGCGACTGGCACCGGGTTTACCCAAGCCTGCGGCAACGGCGCCGTAGGTGCTGGTGTGACCGTAGGGAATTTGCTGCAGGGCCGACCAGACTTGCCGGGCGAACTCGCTGCCGGGCAGGTGCAAGGCGACGCTAAACTCGGTCAAGCGGCCGGCGAAATACTGCGCCAGTTCACGCTCGATCTGCTGCAAATGCGCGTTATGCCCCGGTGCGACCACGTAGCCATAGCGGTTCTGCAATTCCTCGACTTCCCGGGTCAATGCCGGCCTGTCGAGAAACTCCAGCAATACCAGGCCACGTTGTTCGGCCATGGCGATCATCGGCCCCAGCGGCGTGGTCAGTCGGGTAAACAGCAGCGGTTCACTGTGGGCGGTGCGGCCCGGGGTGATGTGGAATGACTTCTGGAAGGCATCGCGAAAACCGCTGAGCGATTCATACCCGGAATCGAACGCCGCGTGGTCGATCGAGGTGCCTTGCTTGATCCCGCCCAGCGCCATGCCCAGGCGCCGGGTGCGCAGCCAGGCATGGAACGTCATGCCGAAATGCTGCTTGAACCAGCGCCGCAGCTTCAGCGGCTCAATGCCTTCGGCGAGCAATTGCGCATCGCTCCAGCGCAGCTCGGGGTCAGCGTCGACGGTCGTGAGTAAACGCTGCACCCAGTCCGGTGCAATGGCCGCAGCGTCCAGCGGTTTGCAGCGCAGACAGGCGCGGTAACCGGCCGACATGCATTCGTCGGCATGTGCGAAGAACTCTACGTTCTCAGGTTTCGGTTTGCGCGCCGTGCAGCTCGGGCGACAGAAGATGCCGGTGGTTTTCACGGCCGTGAAGAACACGCCTTCATAGGCGGTGTCGCGTTCGAGCATGGCGCGAACCATCTCGGCGTGGGGCGGCAGGGCAGCGGTTTGTATGTTCATGGCGTGAGAGTAAAACCAGATTCGCGATGGCTCCACCGAAAAATCGACAATGAATTCCGGCTAATGCTGAACTATTGTAGGTGCTGCCGTAGTTGATTGAGGTATGCCCAATGCATCCGTTTGTAATTCAGCACATTGATCACATCGTCCTGCGCGTCGGCGACTTGCAACGCAGCATCGATTTCTACGGCCAGGTGTTCGGTGCCGAGGTGGTCAAACGCAATGGACCGCTGGGGCTGGTGCATTTGCGCGCCGGTACGTCGATGATCGATCTCGTCGACCTTGCGGGCGAAATCGGCCGCAAGGGTGGCGGGGCGGCGGGTGCCGAGCAGCGCAACGTCGATCACTTCTGCCTGCGCATCGAGCCATTCGATGAAGCGATGCTCACCGAGCACTTGCAGGCGCACGGCCTGAGCGTCGAGAAAGCCGCGACCCGTTTTGGTGCCGAGGGCAACGGCCTGTCGCTGCACTGTTTCGATCCGGACGGCAATCAGGTCGAGCTCAAAGGCCCGTCGCGGGCTTAGGCCCTTTTCGCCATCAACAGCACCGAGGCCGCCGCCGATAACAACCTTCACCACAACCCCTACGCGTCCTATCTATACAGTGACGCGTCGCTGTCGCAGTACAGCGTCGCAAGTAAGGCGAACTTTTCGGCTACGAGCCGACTCTGACCCGCTCACAGGTTTTGGTTTTGCCAGATAAAGCTATCTATCCGGTTAGCAAGGGCGTATGCCATGTAATATCCGCCCTTGTGTTGCGAACCCCACATGGCCCCAGGCGGCCCAACCAAGAGCGACTCGAATGCAAGCAAAGGCTCGTGAAGTGTGTGTGCCACCGGTGCTTCAAGATCTGCGGGCCGGCACTGCCGAGTTGCACATCGCATTGGAAAAACGCCTGCCTTTTTTCTCCGATACCCTTGATGCCCAAGCTTTTGAACGTCTGATGCAGGCCTATTACGGCTTCTATTTGCCGCTGGAAAGCGCTTTGCAGAGCAGTGGTTCAGTCCCCGACGATTTCGACCTGACGCCACGGCTGAAAACCCACACGTTGCGCGGCGATCTGCTCGCGCTGGGTCTGGCCTCCGAAGTGCTGGAAACCCTGCCGGTCTGTGATCAATTGCCGGTGATCGATTCGGCCGCTGCCAGCCTCGGTGTGCTGTACGTGCTCGAAGGCGCAACCCTCGGCGGACAGATCCTGCGTCGAGAAATCTCCGTACGGTTGGGCCTTGAAGCAGCCAACGGCGCTGCCTTCCTCTATGTCTACGGCGCTGCCACCGGCCGTCACTGGCGCGATTTCATCGAATACCTGGGCAATCGCCCGATGGACGCCGATGAGTGCCAAGCCGTGGTGATCGCTGCGCAATCCACATTCAGCTGTTTCGAACGCTGGCTCGAAAGCCGCGAGGTACTGGCATGAGTCCGCAAGACAAGGAAGTGTTTGAAGAGCTGCTAGCCAACTGTGCTGACGAACCGATCCGCTTCCCCGGCGCGATCCAGCCGCACGGTTTGCTGCTGACGTTGAGCGAGCCAGACCTTACGATCATTCAGGTTAGCGCCAACGTCGAAACCCTGCTGGGCCGTGCGCCAGAGGCGTTGGTTGGCCGGCCATTGCGGGAGCTGCTGGGTGAAGCGCGCACAGAACAGGTGCGTGAGGCCTTGCAGCAAGCGGCGTTCTTCGACGCGCCGCGGTTGTACCTCCATCTGAATGGCACCGCGTTCGAGGGGTTGCTGCATCGGCATCAGGGTGTGTTGATTCTTGAGTTGGAAATCCACATCGAAAACTTTCAGCCGCGCAACGTCGCCGGTAATCAGACAAATCTGGGGCGCATGCTCCAGCGTCTGCAAGCGGCCACGTCGTTACAGGCGCTGTATGACATCAGCGTCAAGGAAATCCAGGCGATGACCGGTTACGACCGGGTGCTGATCTATCGTTTCGAGGAAGAAGGGCACGGCCAGGTCATCGCCGAAGCGTCCGACCTGTCGATGGAAGTCTTCAACGGTCTGTTCTTCCCGGCCTCCGATATTCCCGAGCAGGCACGCGAGTTGTATCGCACCAATTGGCTACGGATTATTCCCAACGCCGACTATCAACCGGTGCCCTTGGTGCCGAAGCTGCGTCCGGATACGCAGACGCCGCTGGATTTGAGTTTCGCCACTTTGCGCAGCGTCTCGCCAATTCACTGCCAGTACATGAAGAACATGGGCGTGCTTTCGTCGATGAGTATTTCCCTACTCAAGGGCGATAAACTCTGGGGCCTGATCAGTTGCGGCAACCGTCAGCCGCTACATGTACCGCATGAATTGCGCATCGCGTGCCAGACCATCGGCCAGGTGCTGTCGCTACAGATCAGTGCGATGGAGGCGCTGGAGGTCAGCCGTCAGCGCGAAGAAAAGGTCGAGGCGTTGGCGCTGCTCAATCAGGCCATGATCGATTCGCCGCAAAACGTCTTTGACGGTCTGGCCAATCAGCCACAAATTCTGATGGCGCTGGCCAATGCCGGCGGCATCGCAATCATTGAAGACAAACAGTTGCACCGTTACGGCAACTGCCCCGAACCGCAAGAGGTCCGCGCGCTGCACCAATGGCTGCTGGAAACCGGCGAGCCGGTGTTCGCCAGTCACCACTTGGCCAGTGTTTTTCCACCTGCGGCTGAATATCAGCAGGTGGCCAGCGGCGTACTCGCCTTGAGCCTGCCTAAGCCGGTGGACAACGGCGTGTTGTGGTTCCGTCCGGAAGTCAAAGAAAACATCAACTGGAGCGGCGATCCACGCAAGCCGCTCGACCTGGAAAACTCCGATGCGGGCATGCGCCTGCGTCCGCGCACGTCGTTCGAAATCTGGAAAGTCGAAATGGCCGGGATCTCCACCAAGTGGAGCCATGGCGACTTGTTTGCGGCCAATGATTTGCGCCGCTCGGCGCTGGAAAACGATTTGGCGCGCCAGGTGCGCCGTGAGCAGGAAGCCGTTCGCGCCCGCGATGAACTGGTGGCGGTGGTGTCGCACGATCTGCGTAATCCAATGACGGTCATTTCGATGCTCTGCGGTCTGTTGCAGAAGACCTTCAGCTCCGACGGCCCGCACACCTCGCGGCGAATCGCCACGGCCATCGACACCATGCAACAGGCGGCCGGGCGTATGAATACGCTGCTGGAAGACTTGCTCGACACCTCGAAGATCGACGCCGGGCGCTACAGCATCACGCCGCAGAAACTCGATGTCAGCCAGATGTTCGAAGAGGCACAAGCACTGCTCGCGCCGCTGGCGCTGGACAAGGACATCAGCATTTCCTTCACTGCTGATCACGACTTGCACATCCACGCCGACCCCGAGCGAATGTTTCAGGTGCTGTCGAATCTGGTCGGTAACGCGATCAAGTTCACCCCGCGTCGGGGCACGATTGGCGTATGTGCCAAATCCGTCGGCAGCGACATCGTCTTCACCGTGCGTGACAGCGGCGAAGGCATTCCCAAGGAACACCTGCCGCATGTGTTCGACCGTTACTGGACGGTGAAAGAAGGCAATCCGACCGGCACCGGCCTGGGTTTGTACATCAGCCAAGGCATCGTCGAAGCCCATGGCGGACAAATCTTCGCCGAGAGCGAACTGGGGCAGGGCAGCGAATTCCGATTCACCGTGCCACGCCTGGACTGATCCATCTGGATTGCGCGGACTCTGTGGGAGCGAGCTTGCTCGCGAATGCGGTGGGTCATCCAGAAGAGATGTCCGCTGATCTGACGCCTTCGCGAGCAAGCTCGCTCCCACAAGGTATTTGCGCTTTCAGGGTGATTTTCTTCAATACCGGGGACCAGGCGCTGTTTACCTTGAGCACCTTGTTCCTCGTTTTGAAGCAGGTGTGCGATGAGTCTGATTGTTTCGATGGCGGCGTTTGCCCTGGCGGCGTCCATTACTCCCGGCCCGGTCAACATCGTGGCGCTGAGTTCCGGCGCGCAGTTCGGCTTTCGCGCCAGTCAGCGGCATGTCGCCGGGGCGACGCTGGGGTTTGTGCTGTTGCTGGTGCTGATGGGGTTGGGCCTGCACGAAGTCCTCAAGCTCTGGCCATTCATGACCCGCGTGGTGCAACTGGCCGGCGTGGCGTTTCTGCTGTTCATGGCCTGGAAACTCGCAACCGATGATGGGCAACTGAATGCCGGCGACTCGGCGCGCGCGCCCTCCATGCTCTATGGCGCAGTCATGCAATGGCTCAACCCGAAAGCCTGGCTGGCCTGCGTGGCCGGCATGGGTGCGTTTGTTGCTGATGGCGAAGCTCGGCTGGTCTGGCAGTTTGCGGCGGTGTATCTGGTGATCTGCTATGTGTCGGTGGGCTGCTGGGTCTACGCCGGGACGTTCTTGCGCGGGTATCTGGGTAATCCAGCGGGGATGCGCCTGTTCAATCGGATGATGGCGGGGTTGTTGGTGGTGAGTGCGGTTTATCTGTTGCTGCCATAGCGCCCTGTAGGAGTGTCAGCCGCGATATTGGCCGGGTGTTGCCGCCAGATGTTGCTTGAACGCCCGTTGAAAATGCGCCTGATCGGCAAACCCCGCCTCTAGCGCCACATCGGCAATCAACTGCCCGTTGCGTAACCGCTCGCGAGCGAACTGGATGCGCTGGTTTACCAGAAACGCATGCGGGGTCATGCCGAAACGCTGCTTGAAGGCGCGGATCAGGTAGGACGGTGACAGCTGTGCCGCTGCGCAGATGTCATCAAGGCTGAGCAGATCAGTACAGTGCTCGCGGATAAAGTCGGCGGCGCGTTCCAGCTTGAAATTCGGTTCGCGCAACGGCGGTTGCGCCGGGTTCAGACGCAATTGCAGATCGGTGAAAAACTCCACCGCTGCGCTCTGCTTGCGCAGGACATCCTGCTGGTCGTCGACCAGTATTTCGTACAACTCGTTGAGGTTGCAGAACAGATTGGTATCGTTGACATGAGTGGTCGCAAAGCGGCGAAACTCAAGCTGCGAACTGAAGCCCAACTGATGCTGGAGATCGGTCAGCCAGGGCGTTTCCACGTACAGCATCAGGTACGACCACGGCTGATCATCAATCGGATTGCATGCATGCACATCGCCAGGATTCATCAGCACCACGGTGCCGGCGGCGACCTCGAACTGTGCTTGTTCATGCACATAAGTGCTGCGCCCGGCAGTGATCGCACCAATGGAGAAATGCGCGTGGGAATGCCGCGCGTAGCAAACCTCGCGACCATCGGCGATGGCCCGTGCCTCAATGAACGGCAGGGCCTCATCACGCCAGAAACGCGGGGCTTTTTCAGGGTTTTTAGTGGCAGCGTGTTTCATCGAAGTCATTCCCGGCAGGCCAGCGCTCGAGTGTATTAGCTGCGGCCGGCAAAGGCTCGTTCCAGTTCGGCGATGTCGAGTTTTTTCATCGCGAACATCGCCTGCATTGCCCGCTGCGACTTACTGGTGTCCGCATCCAGCATCATGTGCATGAATGCCACCGGCACGATCTGCCACGACACACCGAACTTGTCCTTGAGCCACCCGCATTGCTGCGCTTGCGCCGGCCCGCCCGCAGAAAGGTTGCCCCAGAAATGGTCGATTTCTTCCTGATTCTGGCAGTTGACCTGGAACGATATGGCCTCGCTGAACTTGAACAGCGGCCCGCCATTGAGCCCGGTGAAGGTATGGCCGTCGAGTTCAAAACTGACGGTCATCACGGCGCCTTCCGGCTGCCCGTGAAATTCCTGGCCGACCTTGCTGTAGTGGGTCAGACCGGTGACTTTCGAATGATCGAAGATCGAGCAGTAGAACTTCGCGGCGGCTTCAGCCTGATCGTCGAACCACAGGCACGGGGTGAGTTTTTGAAAGCGTTGCATGGCAGTCGTCCTCGGCAGGTAAGACATGCTGGATTAACAGCGTAGTCAGTCTCGGGTCGATTAGCGTTGCCGTAGATCGACAAGTTGGATTCAGCGCGCCCTTCCCAGGAACCTGTGAGAGCTGGCGGGTTTCTATAGCCTGTGATCAACACAAACCGTGTGTACGGTGCGAGGAGACCCACAATGGAACGATTCACCGGCGGCTGCCTTTGCGGCGACATCCGTTTCGAAGCCTCAGGGCAACCTTACCGTGTGGGGCTTTGTCATTGTCTCGACTGTCGGAAACGCCATGGTGCGTTGTTTCACGCGTCGGCGATTTTTCCTGAAAGCGCGGTGACGGTTACCGGCGAAACGCGTGACTACAACGGGCGGTTTTTTTGCCCACGCTGTGGTTCTCCTGTGTTTACGCGGTCGGCTGATGAAGTTGAGGTGAACGTGGGGTCGCTTGATCAGCCTGATCAATTCAAACCCACTTATGAGCTCTGGACGATTCGGCGTGAGTCTTGGCTGCCGGCGCTGCCCGTTGCTCACCATTACCTGCGTGACCGCGAGAGTCGTGGGCGTTCTGAGGATTAGAGTTCAAGAGTTGCAGCCGAGCTAACGCTCAAGGTGGTATGCAATCGGCTTTTGGTCTTGTGTTGAGTTTGCCCCTCACCCCAGCCCTCTCCCGAGGGAGAGGGGGCCGATTTTTGGGCTTTTCAAAACTTGCGTTCGACTCGGTATTTCACGTCGGCGTACCTCTCCCAAACACCTCGATCAGTTCCCTCTCCCTTTGGGAGAGGGCTAGGGTGAGGGTTTGCTTTTGACTGTTTAAAGATGTGTCGATGGAGCCTGTGGATCAAGATCATAAGCTGCAACCGAGCCTGACCCGACGCCATCGCTGGCAAGCCAACCCCCACAGGGTCAGGTGGCTGGCTCCAGCAATGCTCACCCTCGAATAAACGCCAGCAAATCAGCATTAATCGTCGCCGCCTCGGTCGTCGGCATGCCGTGCGGAAATCCTGGATACGATTTCAGCGTGCCATTTGGCAGCAGTTTCGCCGACAAAGGCGCCGAGTTCTCGTAGGGGACAATCTGGTCATCTTCGCCATGCATCACCAGCACCGGCACCGTCACGCGTTTCAGATCTTCAGTGAAATCGGTCTGCGAGAACGCCACGATGCCGTCGTAATGTGCCTTGGCACCGCCGATCATGCCCTGACGCCACCAGTTGGCGATAACACCTTCCTGCGCCTTGGCGCCGGGGCGGTTGTAGCCGTAGAACGGCCCGCTCGGCACGTCGCGGTAAAACTGCGCGCGACTGGCGGCGAGTTGCGCCTGCAAGTCATCGAACACCGATTTGGGCAGGCCACCGGGATTGCTTTCGGTCTTGACCATCAGTGGCGGCACGGCGCTGATGATCGCGGCTTTGAGGACTTTGTCCTGGCCATGGCGGGCGATGTAATGGATGACCTCGCCGCCGCCGGTGGAGTGGCCGACGTGCACGGCTTTTTTCACGCCCAGATGGTTGACCACCGCCAGCACATCATCGGCGTAGTGATCCATGTCGTGACCGTCCCAGACCTGGCTCGAACGCCCGTGGCCACGGCGATCATGGGCAATCACCCGAAAGCCTTGCGCGAGGAAGAACAGCATCTGCGCATCCCAGTCGTCGGAGCTGAGCGGCCAGCCATGGTGGAAGTGGATCACCGGAGCGTTCTTCGGTCCCCAGTCCTTGTAGAAAATTTCGACGCCGTAGTTGGTGGTGACAAATCCCATGTTCGCTACTCCTGACCAATATGGAGGGCAACCCGCGAGGTGTTCGCGAATCGGTTCGCTGGTACGAGTGTTGCTGTGGCGGCCCAGTGCGAGCCGTTATCAACTGTAGGATTAAAGCCGACATGTGCATGACCGGTGGTCGCAACGTCTGGCTTGAGGCGCAATTTAGGCTTTGCTGAAAGGGATAAGCCGAGGCGCGCGCAGGCTTTTGCGGCCGCAGTGACGCCCCTTCAGAACACCGTGAGTCTGAGGAAAACCCCGATGCTGACTTTGAATATCAATGGCAAGGATCAAGAGCTTGATGTCCCTGCGGACATGCCATTGCTCTGGGTCCTGCGCGATGTCGCGCACCTGACTGGCACCAAATTCGGTTGTGGTATGGCGCAGTGCGGCGCGTGCACCGTGCATGTCGATGGCGCGCCGTTGCGTGCCTGTATCACCCCGGCCACGGCCGTCGCCCACGGGCAGAAAATCCTCACCATCGAAGGTTTGTCCACGGATGGCTCGCACCCGGTGCAGCAGGCCTGGGCCGAACTCGATGTGGTGCAGTGCGGTTACTGTCAGTCCGGGCAGATCATGTCGGCCGCTGCCTTGCTGGCGAAAATCCCCAAACCTACCGACAGCGATATCGATCAAGCGCTCTCCGGCAACATCTGCCGCTGCGGCACTTACCCAAGAATTCGCGCAGCGGTCAAACGTGCGGCCGAGATCGGGTGAATCCGACGGGGAGATAAACGATGAACAGTCCCGTATCGCGTCGGGGGTTTCTCAAAGGCAGCGCCGTGTTGGGCGGTGGTCTGGTGGTGGCGTTTACCGTGCCCGGCGGCCATCGGTTTGCCATGGCGGCAGAGAATGAAGGCAAGGTCTTTGCGCCGAATGCGTTTCTGCGGATCGGCGCCGACAACAGCGTCACCGTGCTGCTTGGCCATTCGGAAATGGGGCAGGGTATCTGGACCGGCCTGACCATGCTGATCGCCGAAGAACTGGACGCTGACTGGTCGACCATTCGCGTCGAGCATTCGCCCGCGTCGGCGGCGGATTACGGCATGCCCGGTTTTGGCGGCATGCAGATTACTGGGGGCTCGACGTCGACCTGGATGGAGTTCGACCGTTATCGACTGGCCGGAGCAACGGCCCGGCAGATGCTGGTCGAAGCGGCGGCCAAGCGCTTTGGCGTCGCGCCTTCGACGATTCGCACCGAATCGGGTGTGGTGATTGCCGGCGATAAACGCGCAACCTACGGCGAACTGGCGGACGCCGCCGGGCAACTGCCGGTACCGGATCCGAAATCCATCACCTTCAAGGAGGCCAAGGACTGGAAAGTCATCGGCAAACCGACCAAACGCCTCGACACCCCCGAGAAAATCACCGGCCGCGCCAAGTTCGGCATGGACGTGCAGTTCGAGGGTTTGATGACCTCCATGGTCGCGCGCGCGCCGGTGTTTGGGGCGACGGTCAAATCCTTCGAAGGCGCTCAAGCACTGGCGATCCCGGGCGTACATAAAGTGCTGCAGGTGCCGAGTGGTGTGGCGGTGATCGCCGAGCATTACTGGGCGGCGAAACTGGGCCGCGATGCGCTGAAAGTCGATTGGGACCTGGGGCCTCACGCCGATCTGAGCAGTGAAAAACTGCTGGAGAGCTTTCGCAAACTGGCCGCAACGCCGGGTACGTCAGCCAGTCAGGCGGGGGATGCCAAGGGCAACTTCAGCAAAGCAGCGAAGAAGATCGACGTCGAGTACAGCGTGCCGTATCTGGCGCATGCGCCGATGGAGCCGTTGAACTGCACGGTGAAAATCAGCGCGCAGAAATGTGAAATCTGGACGGGCACGCAGTTTCAGACGCTCGACCAAATGGTCGCCGGCAAAATCACCGGATTGAAACCCGAGCAGGTGGAAATCCACACCGAATTCCTCGGCGGCGGATTTGGTCGCCGGGCCAATCCGACTTCGGACTTTGTCGCTGAAGCCGTGCATGTGGCGAAAGCGGCGGGCCTGCCGGTGAAAACCGTGTGGTCGCGGGAGGACGATATCCGCGGCGGTTACTACCGCTCGATGTTCCTGCACCAGGCGCGGATCGGCCTTGGCACCGATGGAATGCCGCTGAGCTGGCAGCATGTGTTGGTCGGGCAATCGATCATGACTGGTACGTTGATGGAAGCGACCATGGTCAAGAACGGCATCGATCCGACGTCCGTCGAAGGTGTCAGCGACAGTCCGTATGTCAAAGGGCTGGCCCATCATCAGGTCGATTTGCATTCGCCGCAAACCGGGATCAACGTGCTCTGGCTGCGTTCGGTGGGGCATAGCCACACGGCGTTTGTCATGGAATCGCTGATCGACGAAATGGCCACGGCGGCGGGCAAGGACCCGGTTGAATATCGGCGAATATTGCTCAAGGAGCATCCGCGTCATCTCGGGGTGCTCAATCTGGCGGTGGAAAAGGCCAACTGGACAGCGCCGCTGCCGGACGGCCATGCCCTAGGGGTGGCGGTGCACGAATCGTTTGGCAGTTATGTGGCGCAGGTTGCTGAGGTGTCGCAAGACAATCTGACGATTCGCGTGCATCGGGTGGTGTGTGCGGTGGACTGTGGGATTGCAGTCAACCCGCAGAGCATCGCGGCGCAGATGGAATCGTGCATCACCTTCGGCCTGGGCATGGCGCTGCACAGCAAGCTCACGCTCAAGGACGGTGCGGTCGTGCAGTCCAACTATCACGATTATCAGGTGCTGCGGCTCAACGAAATGCCGGTGGTCGAGGTGCACATCGTGCCCAGCAGCGACAAACCCGGCGGCATCGGCGAGGCCGGTGTGCCGCCGACCGCGCCGGCGGTGGCCAACGCGGTGTACGCTCTGACCGGGCAACGTCTGCGCGAACTGCCGCTGCAACTGGCGGGGGTGTGAAATGAAACGACATCTAGTCTTGGGAACGGTGGTGTTGGTCGGTCTGGGCGGTTATGCCTCGGATTTGTTCGCCGATGATCAGGAGGCCTTGAAAGCCTTCGGCACGGTACAGAAAGTCTTCCAGAGCCCGCGCTGCCAGAACTGCCACATTCCCGGTGATGCACCGCTGCAATTCGACGCCGGCGTTCCTCATGCGATGAGCGTGGTGCGCGGCATGGACGGCAAGGGCGCCGCCGGTTTGCCTTGTGCCACCTGTCATGCCGAAAACAATCCGCCCGCCAGCTACGGCCCCCATGCACCTCCGGGCGCGCCGCACTGGAGTCTGCCGCCAGCGGCGCACAAAATGGCCTGGATCGGCCTGCCGCCGGACAAACTGTGCGCGATGATCAAGGACCGTTCGAGCAACGGCGACCGCGACTTCGCCGCGCTGATCAAACACGTCAGCGAGGACAAACTGGTGCTTTGGGGCTGGAACCCCGGAACAGGTCGCGCGCCAGTGCCGGTGCCCCACGACATATTCGTGAACCAATTCAAGCTCTGGGCCGGTGCTGGCGGGCCATGTCCAGTGGTGGATGGTTGATGAGGTGAGTCCGGGTGGAATTAGCGCTACTCTAAGGAGCATTGATGCCAATGGAGTATGTGATGCTGGTTCCCGGAAAACCTGCCAACGAAGAGGCGCGCATCCAAGCGCTGCATGGCCTCAAACTTCTCGATTCGGCTCCCGAAGAGCGTTTCGACCGACTCACGCGCTTGGCCAAGCGTTTGTTCAATGTGCCGATCGCCCTGGTGACGCTGGTGGACAAGGACCGTCAGTGGTTCAAGTCCTGCGTCGGGCTCGATGCTACGGAGACTTCGAGGGATGTTTCCTTCTGCGGCCATGCGATTCTCAAGGATGACCTCCTGCTGGTGCGCGACGCCCGCGAGGATGAACGCTTCCATGACAATCCGTTGGTGACCGGCGAGCCTAAGATTCGTTTCTACGCTGGCTATCCGCTGACCGTGCCCACTGGCAACAAGTTGGGCACGTTGTGCCTGATCGACACCAAACCCCGTGATCTCGACGAAGAAGAGCGTGCGCTGCTGCGTGATCTGGCTGAAATGGCCGAGCAAGAGCTGACGGCAGTTCAAATGGCGAGCATGGACGAGCTGACGCTGCTGTCCAACCGTCGCGGCTTCAAGCAATTGGCCCAACATGCTCTAGACGCCTGCGCACGGTTGAAACGTCCGGCGACGTTGCTGTTTTTTGACCTCAATGACTTCAAACAGATCAACGATCTTTACGGGCATGCCGAGGGCGACAGCGCGCTCAAGATCTTCGCCGATGTGCTACGTATCGCCTTTCGCGAGAGCGACGTGGTCGGGCGCCTGGGCGGCGATGAATTTGTCGCGTTGCTGACCGGTTCCAGCCACATCGAAACCGCCGCGGTCATGACACGCCTCAAAGAGATTCTCGAAGAACGCAACGCCACCCTGCATCGCGGCTACGCCATCCGCTTCAGCGTCGGCCAGATCGAATACGACCCGCAGCGCCATGAAACCGTGGATCGGTTGCTGGCCGATGCGGATGGGGCAATGTATGCGCATAAGCAGGCGTTGAAGCGTAGTTAATCCGGACGCTATCCCAAGCAGGCTCACTCCCTCAGGCGGCTGTGGTGGACTCGGATTTCCAGGACTCCAGAGAAACCTGCAGGAGTGAGGTTCCGTTACTCGGACAGACTCAAGGGTTTATAGAACGCCATCCATACCGAGTGGCAGGCTTCGGCGTCTCTCAGGTCGACGGTGGCCATTGCACGCTCCAGCGCTGCCGCTTCTCGCCCTTTGAACAACTGATTGACCGCTGCCTGGGCGATGGCATTGACCTTGGCGGATGAAAAGGTGTCGGGCGTCGCTACGGTCCGCTGCGCGAACGGTGCCCCCGCAACGTCCAGACGTTCAATCCTGGCGTGGCAGCTTGCCGGGCTCTCGGGGCGCGTGCCTCGCAGGTATGCCTCACCGTCGATTGGCAATGAAGGCGGTGCCGCGTTGTCGGCTGTTGGCTTCAACAGTGTCCAGTCCATGTCCCTGCGCAACTGCACCTGCGAGTGCCGGACGAAGATTTCGAAAACCCGGGGTATGTAGTCGCGTAGCAGCGCGATTATGGCGAACGGCCCCGTATCGGGATTAGCGTTGTTCTGCGATTCAGCCGCCGCAGGTGTCTCTGGTACAGGGCTCAATGCAAACAGTTCCAGTGTGGAATCTTCGATATCGACCCTTTGTTGCAACGGCAACTCGCAAAACGCTTCTTTGATCAAGGCCGCGTGGGCATCTTTCAAGTGAGTCAAACGGTCAGCGAGGGCGGATTGAAACTGCTCCGAGACCTTCCCCAGCGCGGAAAACTGTGCAGCCATTGTTTGCAGATTCAGTTGCACCAGCTTCGAGGTCCAACCCGTCATGTCGGGCTTCAGTTTGTCGGCCATGTGCAGTTCCACGAGGGAGTATTGCGGCGGATGGCTTGCCGCGAAAGGGCTCCCATCGGACCAGACCAGAACCTTGTCCTCCAGGTGCGCGTGATTGGTAAAGACGTTGCGCAGTTCTGCCAGTGCCACCGTGTAGGGGGTGGGGAAGGGTGAGTGAAAAGCGTCACGGCTCAGCCGGTCCAGTCGTTGGGTGTGCGCGTGGAAGGCGATGTCAGCCTTTACCAGCGTGCGCGCATCATAGGCGCTGAGGTCAATGTCGCTATCACTTTGGATCAGGCCCCTGGCGATTGCCCAGTCGACGAGCAGCAAGGCGCTCGCGTGCTGGGCCCGAAACGTCTCGAAAGGGGGGAGTGGACTTTTGACCAGATTCATCAGTTGTTCGAACGGGATCATGCGCGACAGACCCATTTTTAGATGTTCGATGTACAACACCACCTGTTTGAGTCTGACCCAGTTACACGACGTTATATAGCGTGCGGACTCCGGGATATCGCGAATCAGAAACTCGGGCGCTATGCTCGATAGCAGCAGGTGAGTGGCCAGTGTTTTGTTTTTGACTCGCGCCAGGTCAGGTTGATAGTCGATGAAGCGGCGCACCTCGGTGCTACTTTCACCCCACAAAAAACTGTCGTTCAAGGCGTGGCCAATGAGCCGTGTGGTCTGCTTGCCAGCGTTCGGGTCGAGGCTGAGTATCAGGGCAATGAGTACCAGGCGTTCGCGGTTGATCGCAATCAGTGCCTTTTCGCTGTAGGGCCCCTTGAATTTGCTCAACAGTTGGTTGCCCAGTGTGTGCGCGCGGGGCGTGATCAGGATTTGATTGATCAGGTAATCCGCTTTGGCTTGCAGGGCAGCCCGGGGCAGGTCGGTGTCGACGCTTTCGCTCAAATAGTCGATCAGCGGAGCTGAATCTGGAGGAAGAAACGCTTCGGTGGTATCGATGATGAGTTGGCGTTCCTGTGTGGTGAATCGTTGAGCTTCAGTGCCGGGAGGACCCAACAAAGACCAGTGATCCATGTGGGCGGGGTGGAGGATAAGAAGGGACTTTTCCCACTGCGCGATGACGCGGGCGGAATCGACATTTTCAGGTACGCTCATTTCGTAGTAACGCATCATCTGCGACAGGCTGACTTCTCCGTTGCTACGCAAGGCTCCACCGACCTCGGCGGCCAGCGGTAGGAGCCTTTCGAACAAGACTTTCAGCGCCTTGTGCTGAGCGACCTGTGACGTCAGGGTGATCCAGTCGGAGTTGCCACCGGCGGTGCCAATGTGACCTGACTCGGTCACCAGCAACCGGCTGCGCGCCGCAAGATTCTCGCGTTCGAGAATGGCTTGAAAGGCGGGGTTGGACCTGAACGCCAGCAGGGTTTTTGTATACACCGCGATCAGTTGCCCCAATGTCGAAGCTGGATCCGGTTTGATGAGCTCGCTCAGATCGACCATTGCCGTTGGCTCCTTGTTAAGGCTCAACTCCTCCAGTCGCCCGACGATGTATTGACAGTCCACGATTTCACCAAACGCCAGCTGAAAATGCTGGATGGGCTGGTCGGTCTGTATGTATTCACTCACATAGGGCAGAGGCGGCCAGGCCGGTTCACGCAAGCGCAGGATCAACTTGCGGGTCTCGCTGGCGTTTGCCGGCAACTCGAGGCCGTAGCGGGTAATCGCTTCGCCAAGATTGAGCACCGCCTCGGTGCTGGCCAGTAAAGAACCAGAGGTGAGCGATACCGGCGGCCCGGCAATGCTCCACCGGAAGAAGGGCAGGCTGCTTTGCTCGTTGTTCTGAAGGACTTGCTCGAGTACTAGCGCGATGGCCCGGAAATCTTCCAGTTGCGCGGTGCGCTCTTTGACCACAGCAGACGTTGTATTGCCGTCGGCATTGATGGCTGCGATACCGGAAGTTTTCAGCTCATCGATAATCACCTGCGCCTGCTGCGTGTTTTGCGGCTCGGGATAACCATAAAATGCAAGCACCACCCGGCGCGGAAAACGATACATCGGGTTGGCAGATTTGCCGCCGATATAGGGCAGACCGAACCCCGCCGGGTCGATTCGCTGCGAGATCGCCAGCAGGATCGGCGCCATTCGCCACCACCCGGAATTGTCTTCCAGTCTGAATGTCTTGACGGTCTGCGTGGCGCCGGACGCGACCAGCACCTCTAACCTGTCGCCCTTGATGCTGAAAGTATCGAAATCGATGTTGAACGTGCTGGCCCAGTCGAGGAAATCCGGGCGCTCCAGAGCGGACCAGTAAAGTTCTGTCCACTCACGCAGCAGGCAATCTCGCGCGATCTCAAGGCTGCGCAAAGGCGCTGTGGCGCTGACGACGGGCACCGCTGTCAATTCATCAATGATGCATTTGATCAATGCGGGTTCGCGCAGGCCGGTGGCTGAAACTGATTCGTTGTCATTCATCTGGGTTCTCCAATAGGCGGTTGAAAGCCGCTGAGTGCCGATTGTCGAGCGATGAGGTGAAGGGCGGGTGGTACATATGTATTGCCTGCCAGCAACTTTGCGCAGACAAAAAAACCGCCTCGAAAGGCGGCCAACCTGGCGGTTTTTATTCAGCCAAGTCTAAGGTTTCATTGCTCGTCTGGGCTCAAGGATTGATAAAACGCCAGCCAGATTGCATGGCAAGTGTCGGTATCTCTCAGGTGGATGGTGGCCATCGCGCGTTGGTGAGCTGATGCTTCACGCCCCTTGAACAACTGGTCGACCGCTGCTTGGGCGATGGCGTTGACCTTGGCCGACAGGAACGTGTCGGGCGTCGTAACGGGTTGCGACGGGAACGGCGCTCCCAAAACGTCGAGACGTTCAATGCGCGCGTGGCAATTTGCCGGATGCGTAGGGCGCGTTCCTCGCAGGTAGGCTTCACCGTCGATGGGCAATGACCGCGTCGTCGCGTTGTCGGCTGATGGCTCCAGCAGCGAGGGATTGATGTCCCGGCGTAATTGCACGAGCGAGTGGCGGGCAAAGACTTCGAAAACCCGCAAGGTGTAACCGCTTGCCACTGCGATGATGGCGAATGGTCCTGTATCGGTAACGGGAGCTTTCCCGGGCGTAGGCACCGGGTGCAGCGCAAGCAGTTCCAGTGTGGTGTCTTCGATATCGACGCGTTGTTGCAAAGGTAACTCGCAGAATGCCTCCTTGATCAAGGCAAGACAGGCTTTTCTCATCTGAGCCAAACGGCTAGTGAGGGCGAAAGAAAATTGCCCGCAAACCTTCTTTAATCTGGAAAACTGCGGCGCCATGGTTTCCAGATTCAATTCGGCAAGCGTCGAGCGCCAGCCCGTCATGTCGGACTTCAGTCGGTCGGCCATGTGCAGATCAACCAGAGAGAATTGCGGCTCAAGAACTCCTGCGGCAGGTATTGCGTCGGTCGAGACCAGAACCTTGTCCTCGAGGTGCGGGTGGTTGGTGAAAATGTCGCGCAGGTCAGCCAATGCCACCGTGTAGGGGGTGGGAAAAGCTGAGGTAAATCCGTCACGGCGCAGTTGATCCAGCTGTTGGGTGTGCGTGCGGAAGGACGTGTCGGCCTTTTCCAGCGTGGACGAGTCGTAGGTGCTGGTGACGAGGTCGGGATCGAGCTGGATCACGCCTCTGGCGACGGCCCAGTCGACATGCAGCGAGGTGCACGCGAGCCCGGTCCGAAAGGCCTGGAATTCGGGAGTCGGGCGTTTGGCCAGCGTCATCAGTTGTTCGAACATCAGCATGCGCGCCAGGCCAACTTTCAACTGCTCGATGTACAACGTCATCTGTTTGAGCATGACCCAGCGGCACGAACTCATGTAACTGACCGAATCCGGAATATCACGAATTAGAAACTCTGGCGCTATGCCCGACAGCATCAGGTGTGTGGCCAGTCCTTTGTTTTTGACTTGCGCCAAACCTGACTGAGCGTCGATAAAGCGGCGTACTTCGCTGAGACTTTCGCCCCAGAAGAAGCGGTCGTTCAAGGGGTGGGAAATGATCTTTTGGGTGTGCTTTCCCATGCTTGGGTCAAGACTCAATATCAGGGCAGCGAGGACCAGGCGGTCCCGGTTTGTGGCATTCAGTGCCTTTGCCATGCCAGTCAATCTGAATGCGCTCAACAACTGATTGCCCAGTGCGTGAGCCCGAGGCGCGCTCAGGATCTGGTTGAACAGGTAATCGGCTTTCACGTGGGAAGCGGATCGGGCCAGGTAGGTTTCGATGCCTTCGCTCAAATAGTCGATCAGCGGGGCTGAGTCAGAAGGAAGAAACGCTGCAGTGGTGTCGATGATGAGTTGGCGTTCCAGCAAGGTAAATTGTTCATCTCCATTGCCGGGAGGGCCCAACAGATACCAGTGGTCCATGTGTACGGGATGCAGTATCAGAAGGGCCTTTTCCCACTGCGCGGTGAGGCGGGCGGAGGCGACGTTTTCAGGTACGTCCATTTCGTAGTAGCGGATCATCTGTAACAGGCTGACTTCACCGTTGGTACGCATGGCTCCGCCAGCATCGCCCGCCAGACGTTTAAGGCGCTGAAGCAGCACTTTCAGACCCTGGTTTTGCTCGACGTCCTGCGTCAGGGTGATCCAGTTGTTGATGGTGCCTACCGTGCCTACATGACCAGATTCAGTCAGAAGCAACCGACTGTCCGCCGGGAGGTTTTTGCTCTTGAGAATCGCTTGAAAGGCTTTATGAGACCTGAACTCCAGCAGTGCTTTTGTGTGCCTCGCCACCATTCGCCCCAAACTCGAGTCACGTTCCGGTTGGCTGAACTCCTCCAGACTGATCGCCTGCGTACTTTCCTTGTTCCAGCTCAGCGCTTCCAGTCGCCCGATGATGTGCCGACAGTCTTCGATGTCACCAAACGCTTCGCGGTAGCGGCGGGTGAGCAGATTGGTCTGCACGTATTCACTGACATAGGGTGGCAGCGGCCAGTCAGCCTGTCGCAAACGCAGGATCAGCTCGTGGGTGTCATTGGAATGGGTCGGCAGTTCGAAGCCGTAACGCGTGATGGCGTGACCGAGATTGTGCGCAACCTCTGACCTGGCCATTAAGGAGCAGGAGGTCAGCGATACCGACTGTTCGGCAATGCGAGACTGGACGAAGGGCCGTTTCCGTTGCTCGTTGGTCAGCAGGGCCTGCTCCAGTTCTGCCGCGATGGCCCGATAATCTTCAAGCTGCTCGGCGCGCTCCTTGATCACCGCAGACGTTGTGTAGCCGTCGGCGTTGATCGCGGCAATACCGCTGGTTTTCAGCTCATTGACAATCACCTGCGCCTGCTGGGTGTTTTGCGGTTCTGGATAGCCGTAGAACGCCAGCACCCACCGGCGCTGAAACAGGTACTGCGGATTGGCGGATTTGCCGCCGATACAGGGCAGACCAAACCCCTGCGGATCGATTCGCTGCGAGATCGACAGCAGGGTGGGCGCCATTCGCCACCAACCGGAATCGTCTTCCAGGGTGAATGTTCTGAGGGTAGGCGTTGCGTGCGACGCGGTCAGGGCCTGCAATGTCTCGCCTTTGGGGCTGAAGGTATCGAAATTGACATCGAACTGGCTGGCCCAATGGAGAAAGTCCGGGCGCTCCAGAGCGGCCCAGTAAAGTTCTGTCCACTCACGCAGCAGGCAATCTCGTGGAATCTCAAGGCTGCGCAAGGGTGCTGCGGCGCTGGCGACGGGCATCGCTGTCAATTCATCAATGAGGCATTGGATCAACGCAGGTTCGCGCAAGCCGGTGGCTGAAACTGATTCGGTGTCATTCATCTGTGTTCTCTCATAGGCGGTTGAAAGCCGCTGAGCGCCGATTGTCGAGCGGCGGGGAGAAGCACGGGTGGTACATATGTATTGCCTGCCTGCGACTTTTGCGCAGACGAAAAAAAACCGCCTCGAAAGGCGGTTTTTTTACATCGAAATCACTCTTCGATGTTGCCCATGGCGGTGGTGTTGAAGCCGCCGTCCACGTACATGATTTCACCGCTGATGCCCGACGCCAGGTCGGAGCACAGGAAGGCGCCCGCGTTGCCGACTTCGTCGATGGTGACGTTACGGCGCAGTGGGGTTTGCGCTTCGTTGGCGGCCAGCATCTTGCGGAAGTTCTTGATGCCGGAAGCTGCCAGGGTGCGGATCGGGCCAGCCGATACGCAGTTGACGCGGGTGCCGTCCGGGCCCAGGGAGCCGGCCAGGTAACGTACGCCAGCTTCCAGCGAAGCCTTGGCCATGCCCATTACGTTGTAGTTAGGCATGGTGCGCTCGGCGCCCAGGTACGACAGGGTCAGCAAGCTGCCGTTGCGGCCTTTCATCATTTCGCGGCCAGCTTTGGCCAGGGCCACGAAGCTGTAGGCGCTGATGTCGTGAGCGATGCGGAAGCCTTCACGGGTGGTGGCTTCGGTGAAGTCGCCGTCCAGTTGGTCGCCCGGGGCGAAGCCAACGGAGTGGACGATGCAGTCCAGGCCGTCCCACTTCTTGCTCAGGGCTTCGAAGACCTTGGCGATTTCTTCATCGCTGGCCACGTCGCACGGGAAGCACAGCTCAGGGCTCGAACCCCAGCCCTGGGCGAATTCTTCAACACGACCTTTCAGTTTGTCGTTCTGATAAGTGAAGGCAAGCTCAGCGCCCTCGCGATGCATGGCGGCAGCGATGCCGGATGCGATGGACAGCTTGCTGGCGACACCGACGATCAGTACGCGCTTACCGGCGAGAAAACCCATGTGTTGCTCCTCTTTTCAGGTTATTGCGCAGTGGCTGGTGCCAAAAAAGCGGCTTCCAGCAACTGCTGTGTATACGGATGTTTGGGAGCGGCAAAGATTGCTTGCGCGTCTCCCTGTTCGACCACTTGGCCATGCTTGACGTAATTGATGTGTTTTGTGATAGATTTTTATTCAGCGTGTTGATGTCTGTTGTAGAATTATGTTT
>NZ_JBIWAL010000011.1:48556-69221 GCF_044760045.1 Pseudomonas sp. NPDC098747
CAAATACGTCAGGTTGTACTTGGCTTGCAGTGAGCGCAACAGCTCCACCACTTGCCGCTGCACCGTCCGGTCGAGCGCCGAAGTCGGCTCGTCCAGCAGGATCAGCGCCGGTTTGAGCACTAACGCTCGGGCAATGGCAATGCGTTGCCGTTGCCCACCGGAAAATTCGTGGGGGTAGCGGTGCCGGGTTTCCGGATCCAGACCTACCTCCTTCAATGCCGCAATTATCGCCGCTTCCTGTTCGGCGGCGGTGCCCATCTTGTGAATCCGCAGGCCTTCGCCAACGATATCGCTGACGCACATCCGCGGGCTCAGGCTGCCAAACGGATCCTGAAACACCACCTGCATCTCCCGACGCAACGGGCGAACCTCGTTCTGCGTCAGGCAGTCTAGCTGCTTGCCTTCAAAACGGATCGCGCCTTTGCTGCCGATCAGCCGCAAAATCGCCAGGCCGAGGGTGGATTTACCGGAACCGCTTTCCCCCACAATCCCCAAAGTCTGACCTTGAGGCAGGCTGAAATTGATGCCGTCCACTGCCTTGACGTAATCCACCGTGCGCTTGAGCAGGCCTTTCTTGATCGGGAACCAGACTTTCAGGTCCTCGACCTCAAGCAGCGGCGCCCCGATTTTATTGGTCGCCGGGCCTCCGCTAGGCTCCGCGCCGAGCAATTCCCGAGTGTACGGATGCTGCGGCGAACGGAACAGCTCTGCGCACGATGCCTGTTCGACGATGCAACCGCGCTGCATGACACATACGCGGTGCGCAATTCTTCGCACCAGGTTTAAATCGTGGCTGATCAGTAGCAGCGACATGCCCAATCGAGCCTGAAGTTCCTTGAGCAAATCGAGGATTTTCAGCTGAACGGTCACGTCCAGCGCCGTGGTCGGCTCATCGGCGATCAGCAGTTCGGGCTCGTTGGCCAGGGCCATCGCGATCATCACCCGTTGGCGCTGGCCACCAGACAGTTCGTGGGGCAGGGCCTTGAGGCGCTTGTGCGGGTCGGGGATGCCGACCATCTCCAGCAGCTCCAGCGTGCGCTTGGTGGCGACTTTGCCGGTCAGGCCCTTGTGGATGCCGAGCACCTCGTTGATCTGTTTCTCGATCGAGTGCAGCGGATTGAGCGAGGTCATCGGCTCCTGAAAAATCATCGCAATGCGGTTGCCGCGGATGTGGCGGATGGTTTTCTCGCTGAGGCCCAGCAGGTTTTGCCCGCCGTAATTGATGCTGCCGGCCGGGTGGCGGGCCATCGGGTACGGCAGCAGACGCAAGATGGAGTGGGCGGTCACCGATTTGCCTGAACCCGATTCGCCGACCAGCGCCAGGGTTTCGCCGCGTTTGATGTCGAAGCTCACACCTTCGACCACCCGGTGCAGGCGCTCGCCGAAACCGAATTCGACGGCGAGGTCGCGCACTTCGATCAGATTGTCCTGATTCATTTCACTTCCTCGGGTCGAAGGCATCGCGAGCGGACTCGCCGATAAACACCAGCAAACTCAACATCAGCGCCAGCACCGCAAACGCACTCATGCCCAACCATGGCGCTTGCAGGTTGGATTTGCCCTGAGCCACCAATTCGCCCAACGACGGACTGCCGGCCGGCAAGCCAAAGCCGAGGAAGTCCAGCGCGGTGAGGGTACCGATCGCGCCAGTGAGGATGAACGGCATAAAGGTCATGGTCGACACCATGGCGTTGGGCAGGATGTGGCGGAACATGATCGCGCCGTTCTGCATGCCCAGCGCCCGCGCCGCACGCACGTATTCGAGGTTGCGCCCACGGAGGAACTCGGCACGCACCACATCAACCAGGCTCATCCACGAAAACAGCAACATGATCCCCAGCAGCCACCAAAAATTCGGCTGGACGAAACTGGCCAGAATGATCAGCAGGTACAGCACTGGCAAACCCGACCAGATTTCCAGAAAACGCTGCCCGGCCAAGTCGACCCAGCCGCCATAAAAGCCCTGCAAGGCGCCGGCGATCACGCCGATGATCGAACTCAGAATGGTCAGTGTCAGGGCAAACAGTACCGAAATGCGGAAGCCGTAAATCACCCGTGCCAGCACATCGCGACCCTGATCATCGGTGCCCAGCAGGTTGTCCGCCGACGGTGGGGCAGGGGCCGGGACTTTCAGGTCGTAGTTGATGCTTTGATAGTTGTAGGGAATCGGCGCCCACAGCACCCACGCATCCTTGGCCTTGAGCAGTTCGCGGATGTACGGGCTCTTGTAGTTGGCTTCCAGCGGGAATTCACCACCGAAAGTGGTTTCCGGGTAGCGCTTGATCGCCGGGAAGTACCAGTTGTTGTCGTAATGCACCACCAGCGGCTTGTCGTTGGCGATCAGTTCGGCGCCGAGGCTCAGCCCGAACAGGATCAGGAAAAGCCACAGCGACCACCAGCCGCGCTTGTTGGCCTTGAACAGTTCGAAGCGGCGGCGGTTGAGAGGGGACAGGTTCATCTCAATGCTCCCGGCTTTCGAAGTCGATGCGCGGATCGACCAAGGTATAGGTGATATCGCCGATCAGTTTCACTACCAACCCCAGCAGAGTGAAGATGAACAGGGTGCCGAACACCACCGGGTAATCGCGGTTGATCGCTGCTTCGAAACTCATCAGGCCGAGGCCGTCGAGCGAGAAGATCACTTCTACCAGCAATGAGCCGGTGAAGAAGATGCCGATGAACGCCGACGGGAAACCGGCAATCACCAGCAGCATCGCATTGCGGAATACATGACCGTAGAGCACGCGGTGGCGGGTCAGGCCCTTGGCCTTGGCGGTGACCACGTACTGCTTGTTGATCTCGTCGAGGAAGCTGTTTTTGGTCAGCAGGGTCATGGTCGCGAAGTTGCCGATCACCAGTGCCGTCACCGGCAGCGCCAGGTGCCAGAAGTAATCGAGGACCTTGCCGCCCATGCTCAATTCGTCAAAGTTGTTCGAGGTCAGCCCTCGCAGCGGGAACCAGTCCAGATAACTGCCGCCGGCAAACACCACGATCAGCAGGATCGCAAAGAGGAACGCCGGGATCGCGTAGCCGATGATGATCGCAGAACTCGTCCAGACATCGAAGTGGCTGCCGTGCCGCGTGGCTTTGGCGATCCCCAGCGGGATCGACACCAGGTACATGATCAGCGTGCTCCACAGCCCCAGCGAGATCGATACCGGCATCTTCTCTTTGATCAGGTCGATGACCTTGGCGTCGCGGAAGAAGCTGTCGCCAAAATCCAGCGACGCGTAGTTCTTGACCATGATCCACAGACGTTCCGGGGCCGATTTGTCGAACCCGTACATGTGCTCGATTTCCTTGATCAGCGCCGGGTCCAGACCTTGCGCACCGCGATAGGCGGAACCGGCCACCGACACCTCGGCACCACCGCCGGCAATACGGCTGGTAGCGCCTTCGAAGCCTTCAAGCTTGGCGATCATCTGCTCGACCGGCCCGCCGGGCGCGGCCTGAATAATCACGAAATTGATCAGCAAAATGCCGAACAGGGTGGGGATGATCAGCAGCAGTCGCCGAAAAATATACGCCAGCATCTGATTACTCCGTGCCCGCAGGGTCGGCTTGCAGTTTGGTTTCGACTTCTATCGCAGGTTTTGCATCGGGTTTGACCCACCAGGTATTAATCCCGATGTCGTACTTGGGCGAGACTTTCGGGTGGCCGATGTGGTTCCAGTAGGCGACGCGCCAGGTCTTGATGTGCCAGTTGGGGATCACGTAATACCCCCACTGCAACACGCGGTCGAGCGCCCGGGCATGGGCCACAAGACTTTTACGCGTATCGGCGTTGATCAGGTTTTCCACCAGTTGATCGACGACCTGATCTTTCAGGCCCATGGTGTTGCGGCTGCTGGGCTTGTCGGCCGCGGCACTCATCCAGAATTCGCGCTGCTCGTTACCCGGCGAATTGGACTGCGGGAAGCTGCCGACAATCATGTCGAAGTCCCGCGAACGCACGCGGTTGATGTACTGCGAGACGTCGACCCGGCGGATTACCAGATCGATGCCGAGGTCACTGAGGTTGCGCTTGAGCGGCAGCAGCACGCGCTCGAAATCGGTCTGCGTCAGCAGAAATTCGATGACCACCGGTTTGCCGGTAGCGTCGACCATCTTGTCGTCGACGATCTTCCAGCCGGCCTCTTGCAACAGTTGATAGGCCTCGCGTTGCTGGGTGCGGATCATGCCGCTGGCGTCGGTCTTCGGATTCTCGAAGGCTTGGCTGAACACCTGCGCCGGCAGTTTGCTGCGGAACGGCTCGAGGATCGCCCGCTCATCGGCGTCGGGCAGGCCGGTGGCGGCCATTTCCGAGTTCTCGAAATAACTGCGGGTGCGCACATAGGCGCCGTTGAACAATTGCTTGTTGGTCCATTCGAAATCAAGCAGCAGCCCCAGCGCTTGACGTACCCGCACATCCTGGAACACCGGGCGGCGCAGGTTATAGACGAAGCCCTGCATGCCAGTCGGGTTGCCGTTGGCGATCTGTTCCTTGATCAATCGACCTTCGGTGACGGCCGGGATGTTATAGGCGTTGGCCCAGTTCTTCGCGGTCATCTCCAGCCAGTAGTCGAATTGACCGGCCTTCAGCGCTTCGAGGGCGACGGTGTTGTCGCGGTAGTAATCGGTGGTCATCGTGTCGAAGTTGTAGAACCCGCGATTGACCGGCAAGTCCTTGCCCCAGTAATCCTTGACCCGCTCGTAGCGCACCGAACGCCCGGCCTTCACTTCAGTGACTTTGTAGGGGCCGCTGCCGAGCGGAATTTCCAGGTTGCCCTTGGTGAAGTCGCGATTGGCCCACCAGTGTTTTGGCAGCACCGGCAACTGGCCGAGGATCAGCGGCAGTTCGCGGTTGTTGGTGTGCTTGAACTTGAACAGCACTTTCAAAGGATCTTCTGCGATGACTTCGGCGACGTCATTGTAGTAGCCGCGAAACAGCGGTGAGCCTTCCTTGGTCAGCGTCTCGAAGCTGAACACCACGTCGTCGGCGCGTACCGGGTGGCCGTCGTGGAAGCGCGCTTCGGGGCGCAGGTAAAAACGCACCCAGCTGTTGTCTGGGGCCTTTTCGATTTTGCCGGCGATCAGGCCATATTCGGTAAAGGGCTCGTCGAGACTGTGTTTGGTCAGGGTGTCGTAGATCTGGCCGATGTCTTCGGCGGGCACGCCTTTGCTGATGAACGGGTTAAGGCTGTCGAAGCCACCGGACCCGGCCTGGCGAAAAGTCCCGCCCTTGGGCGCGTCGGGGTTCACGTAGTCGAAATGTTTGAAATCGGCCGGGTATTTCGGCGGCTCGTTGTACAGGGTCACGGCGTGTTGCGGGGCGGCAAACGCCAACCCGGCGAACAGCAAGCCGCTGGCCTGCACGAGCAGGGCGCGGATCGGTTTCATTGATCTTTCTCCGAAGACTTCAGCCACCATGCGCTCAGGCCCAGGGTGTAGGGCGGCGTGGTGACAAAGGCCAACCGGTTGCGGTAGGCCAGACGGTGATAATTGAGGTACCAGTTGGGAATGCTGTAGTGCTGCCAGAGCAGCACGCGGTCGAGGGCCTTGCCGGCGGCGACCTGCTCATCGCGGGTGCGCGCGGCGAGCAATTGTTCGAGCAGGTGATCGACCACCGGATTGGCGATGCCCGCGTAATTCTTGCTGCCCTTGACCCCAGCCTGGCTGGAGTGGAAGTACTGCCACTGCTCAAGGCCCGGGCTGAGGGTCTGGTTGAGCGTCATCAGAATCATGTCGAAGTCGAACTGATCGAGGCGTTGTTTGTACTGGGCGCGATCCACGGTGCGCAGGTGCGCGTCGATACCGATGCTTCTGAGGTTCTCGATGTACGGCTGGAGGAGGCGTTCCAGATTCGGATTGACCAGCAACAGTTCGAAGCGCAGCGGCTCGCCCGCGGCGTTTTGCAGGCGCTGGCCATTGAGCTTCCAGCCAGCCTCGGCGAGCAGAGCCAAAGCCTTGCGCATGGTGTCCCGAGGGACCCCGCGCCCGTCGGTGTGCGGCAGGGTGAACGGCTCGGTAAACAGCTTGGCCGGCAGTTGCTCCTTGTACGGTTTGAGCATCAGCCATTCGTGCCCGACCGGCAGGCCGCTGGCGGCGAATTCGCTGTTGGGGTAATAGCTGGTGGTGCGTTTGTAGGCATCGCTGAACAGCGCGCGGTTGGTCCACTCGAAGTCGAACATCAGGCCCAGCGCTTCGCGAACCTTGGCGTCAGCGAAGGTCGCGTGCCGGGTGTTCATGAACAGGCCCTGACTCTGGGTCGGGATCTGATGCGCAATCTGCGCCTTGATTACCTCGCCACGGCGCACGGCCGGGAAGTTGTAGCCGTTGGCCCAGTTCTTCGCCTGATGCTCGATGTAGATGTCGAACTCGCCAGCCTTGAAGGCTTCGAAGGCGACGTCGCTGTCGCGGTAGAACTCGACCTCCATGCGATCGAAGTTGTACTTGCCGCGATTGACCGCCAGGTCCTTGCCCCAGTAATCCTTGACCCGTTCGAAGATCAACTGGCGCCCCGGTGTCACCGAAGTGATGCGGTACGGCCCGCTGCCCAGCGGCGGCTCGAACGTGGTGGCCTTGAAGTCGCGGTCTTTCCAATAATGTTGCGGCAGCACTGGCAACTCGCCCAGGCGCAGGATCAACAGCGGATTGCCCGAGCGTTTCATCACGAAACGGATGCGCTGCTTGTTGAGAATGTCGACCCGCAGCACTTCCTGCAGCGCCGTGCGGTACAGCGGGTGACCTTCCTTGAGCAACAGGCGATAGGAGAACGCTACGTCGTAGGCCGTGATCGGCGTTCCGTCGTGGAAGCGTGCCTCAGGGCGCAGATTGAACACTACCCAGCTGCGATCTTCGCTGTACTCCACCGATTGCGCGATCAAGCCGTAGCTGGATGCCGGTTCGTCACCGGACGGCGAATACTGGCCGGTGCCGACCATCAGCGGTTCGTTTAGCTCGTTGATGCCGTACTGGAGGAAATTCCCGGTGGAAACCGGGCTAGTGCCCTTGAAGGTGTACGGATTGACCGTATCGAAGGTGCCAAACGCCATTACCCGCAACGTACCGCCCTTGGGCGCTTGCGGGTTGACCCAGTCGAAGTGGGTAAATCTGGCCGGGTACTTGAGCGTGCCGAACTGCGCATAACCGTGACTTTCGGTAATCGTCGCGCTTGCGGTTGAGCTCAAGGCCAGGCTGATCAGGAGCAGGAGGAGGGGACGCTTCAAGTCAGATCTGATCCAGGCGGCTTGGGCTTAGTGGGCCGTACAGTAACAGCTTGTCTGGGCAGGAAAAAGATAGCGGCTTAATGCGGGGTTAATTGTGCCTCCCTGCTCGTGGGGTCAGCTTTTGTGGCGAGGGGATTTATCCCTGTTGGACTGCGCAGCAGGCCTGCCTTTTGGGGATCAAAAGAGGGGCCGCTGCGCGCCCCGACGGGGATAAATCCCCTCGCCACAGAAGCCCCCATCAATATTTTTTCATAAAAAAAGCCCCTGAATTTCAGGGGCTCTTTATCAATCAATGCGGCGAATAAACCGTGAGCATCTGCCCGGGCTTCAACGCTTTGCCGGCACCCGGGTTCCAGCGTTTGAGATGTTGCATCTCTACGTTGAAACGCTTGGCCACCACATACAGCGTGTCGCCGCGCTTGACCTTGTACCGAGTCTGCTGCGCGCTCTCGGCCTTGCCTTTGGTTTTGCTGTTGGCCGCGATTACGGTATTGACCCGGCCGCTGTTACGCGAAGGGCTGCGCTTGGTGTTGTCCTGCATCACCAGAGTCTGGCCGACCTTGAGATTCTTGCCGGTCAACTTGTTCCAGCGTTGCAGATCCTTGACTTCAACCTTGTTGGCCTTGGCGATGGTGCCAAGGTTGTCGCCACGCTTGACACGGTAGGCACGCTTGAGCTGCGCGACTTCGGCGGGATCGGCACCGTCAAACACCGGTTTCAGCGACCGCGGGCTGATCAACTCGTCAGGCCGCATGGTTTGCAGGCTGGCGGTCAGCAGTTGCGCCTTCGACGTCGGCACCAGCAAATGCTGAGGGCCGTCGATGGTGGTGCGTTGCTTGAAGGCCGGGTTGAGCTGGAACAGTTCGTCTTCGTCGATGTTGGCCACCGCAGCGACTTTCGACAAGTCCATGCGCTGGTTGATTTCGACGACCTGGAAGTACGGTTCGTTGGCGATCGGGTTGAGATTGACCCCGTAGGCTTCCGGCGCCAGGACCACTTGCGACAGGGCCAGCAACTTCGGCACGTAGGCCTGGGTTTCCGCTGGCAGCGGCAGGTTCCAGTAGTCGGTTGGCAGGCCGAGCCTTTCGTTACGCTCAATTGCGCGGCTGACCGTGCCTTCACCAGCGTTGTAAGCCGCGAGCGCAAGGAGCCAGTCACCGTTGAACATGTCGTGCAGACGGGTCAGGTAATCCATCGCTGCGGTGGTCGAGGCGGTGATATCGCGACGGCCATCGTAGAAACGGGTCTGACGCAGGTTGAAGTAACGGCCGGTGGACGGAATGAACTGCCAAAGACCTACTGCGTTGGCCCGTGAATAGGCCATCGGGTTGTAGGAGCTTTCAATCACTGGCAGCAGGGCCAGTTCCAGCGGCATGTTGCGTTCTTCGAGGCGTTCGACGATGTAATGAATATAGAGACTGCCACGCTCGCCCGCGCTCTCGAGGAATGACGGGTTACTGGCGAACCACAGGCGCTGCTGCTCGATGCGCGGGTTCACGCCCAGGCCGTCCTGTAACTGGAAACCCTGGCGCATGCGCTCCCAGACATCCTGGGGAACCTGTGGTGTCGGCTTCTCGGTCAGCCAGATAGGCTTCTGCTTGGCTCGCGCAGCAATGTTCGGCGTATGGGTCGCTTCAGGCTGCGGAGCATGGCTGGAACAGCCCGCCAGCGTGGCGGACACAGCCACCGCGATGGCTTGTGCCAGGCGGGTCAGCGCGTCTGAATTGA
Source organism: Pseudomonas sp. NPDC098747 (assembly GCF_044760045.1). Taxonomy (NCBI): domain Bacteria; kingdom Pseudomonadati; phylum Pseudomonadota; class Gammaproteobacteria; order Pseudomonadales; family Pseudomonadaceae; genus Pseudomonas; species Pseudomonas sp. NPDC098747. The sequence continues at coordinate 57,493 of NZ_JBIWAL010000011.1, forward strand.
CGGACTTACGTATGGATGACGACATTGGCTGGAAGTAAGTTCCGGGCGAAAATGTCGGGCGATTCTAGAAAGCGCACCCCCTGCGGTCAACCATTCAGAATTTTTGTATCAAGGGGCAGGGCACTTAGAACGTATCTTTCCATGCCCGCAGAGCCGCAAAAACCTCACTCGGCGCCCTGTTTTGAGCACCGGCCCGTTCGTCCACTTTTTGTGTAACTAATGTTTCAGAGGTGCGCAAAAACGGATTTGTGAGCTTTTCCAGTGCCAGAGTCGAGGGCAGGGTCATGACACCGTTTTGACGTTGCTGGCTGACTTTTTCCAGACGGGCGGCAATGTCCGTGTTGCTCGGTTCGACGGCAGCGGCAAACTTGAGATTGCTCAAGGTGTATTCGTGGGTGCAATAGACCAGCGTATCTTCAGGCAACGCGGCGAGCCTGCTGAGCGAGTGGTGCATCTGCTCAGGCGTGCCTTCGAACAAGCGGCCGCAACCGGCGGCAAACAGCGTGTCGCCGCAGAACAGCAAGCCGTGGTGGTAATAGGCAATGTGTCCCAGCGTGTGACCGGGCACTGCGTAGACATCAAAGTCCCAACCGAGCACGCTGACGCTGTCGTTGTCCTTGAGGGCGAAGTCCCGCGCCGGAATTTTTTCGCTTGCCGGGCCGTAAACGGTGGCGCCGCTGATCTGCTTCAGGCGCTCGACGCCGCCGACGTGATCATGATGATGGTGGGTGATCAGGATATCGCTCAGCACCCAGCCCGGATGGGCGTCGAGCCACGCCTGCACCGGCGCGGCATCGCCCGGATCAACCACCGCGCAGCGCTGGGTGCGGTGATCTTGTAACAACCAGATGTAGTTATCGGTGAACGCGGGCAGGGCACTGATCTGTATCATCGTCGGAATTCGCCAAGCGGAAAACATTGGCGCATCTTAGTAGTTCCTGGCGCGTTGGAGAATGACATGACCGATAAAGCGTTCGCTCAGGCAGATCCCGACTGGCTGGCGTTGATCAGCGCCGCCCGTGAATGGCTGTCGGGCCCGCTCGGACAATTTCTGCTGGATGAAGAGCGGCGCATGCTCGAAGACGAGCTGGGTCGGTTCTTTGGTGGCTATCTGGTGCACTACGGCCCGTCGGCCGAAACCCCGCCGTCCGCGCCGCAAGTGCAGCGCAACGTGCGGCTCGGTGCGCCATTGCCGGGTGTCGAGATCGTCTGCGAAGAACAGGCCTGGCCATTGAGCGAGCACGCCGCCGACGTGGTGGTGATGCAGCACGGTCTGGATTTCTGCCTTTCGCCCCACGGACTGCTGCGTGAAGCGGCGAGCAGCGTGCGCCCTGGCGGGCATTTGTTGATCATCGGCATCAACCCCTGGAGCACCTGGGGCCTGCGCCATGCGTTTGCTCACGACGCCTTGCGCAAGGCGCGCTGCATCTCGCCATCGCGGGTTGCCGATTGGCTCAATCTGCTGGGCTTTGCGCTGGAGAAACGCCGCTTCGGGTGCTATCGTCCGCCGCTCGCGTCGCCCAAGTGGCAGGCCCGTCTGGCCGGCTGGGAACGCAAGGCCGGGGACTGGCAACTGTCGGGAGGCGGTTTCTACTTATTGGTCGCGCGCAAGATTGTGGTCGGGCTACGCCCACTGCGTCAGGAGCGTCGCGAGCCGATGGGCAAGCTGATTCCGCTGCCGATGGCCAAGGTCAACCGCCGCCGCATCGAACCGTAAACCCTTCTTTTTATAGTGGCCGGACTTGCTTCGGCCGCGGTCATCGTCAATCCGCGATTGGCGAGGCACGCATTTTTTCTGGATAGATTGGCATGAGTGAAACCGTTGAAAGCGTAGAACTGTTCACCGACGGCGCCTGCAAGGGCAATCCCGGCCCGGGCGGCTGGGGCGCCTTGCTGGTGTGCAAGGGCGTCGAAAAGGAACTGTGGGGCGGCGAAGCCAACACCACCAACAACCGCATGGAACTGCTCGGCGCGATCCGTGGCCTCGAAGCCTTGAAGCGGCCCTGCGAAGTGCTGCTGGTGACCGACTCGCAGTACGTGATGAAGGGCATCAACGAGTGGATGGTCAACTGGAAGAAGCGCGGCTGGAAGACCGCTGCCAAAGAGCCAGTGAAGAACGCTGATCTGTGGAAAGAGCTGGACGAGCAAGTCAACCGCCACAAGGTCACCTGGAAGTGGGTGCGCGGGCACATTGGTCATCACGGTAACGAGCGTGCTGACCAGTTGGCCAACCGTGGGGTTGACGAGGTTCGCGGGTACAAGCAGAGCTGATTTTTTCAGTTACACCGTGTGAGGCCATTCGCGAGCAGGCTCGCTCCCACATAGGATCTGTGCGGTTCCCAAATCCCCTGTGGGAGCGAGCTTGCTCGCGAATGGGGCGCCACGGTCTACCTGAAACACCCCGTCGAGCGTGTTAACATCCGCGTTTTTGCCCGATTGACCCGTTGAGAGCTGAGCACTGATGGCCACCAGATCCGTTGTACTCGATACCGAAACCACCGGCATGCCGGTGACCGATGGTCACCGGATTATCGAAATCGGTTGTGTCGAACTGATCGGTCGGCGCCTCACGGGCCGGCACTTTCACGTTTACCTGCAACCGGATCGCGAGAGTGACGAAGGCGCCATTGGCGTCCACGGCATCACCAACGAATTCCTCGTGGGCAAACCGCGTTTCAACGAAGTCGCTGATGAATTCTTCGAGTTCATCAAAGGCGCGCAACTGATCATCCACAACGCGGCGTTCGACGTTGGCTTCATCAACAACGAATTCGCCTTGATGGGGCGGCAGGATCTCGCTGACATCACGCAGCATTGCTCGATTCTCGACACCCTGATGATGGCCCGGGAGCGTCACCCAGGTCAGCGCAACAGCCTCGATGCCTTGTGCAAACGTTTTGGCGTCGACAACTCCGGCCGTGAACTGCACGGCGCCTTGCTCGACTCGGAGATTCTCGCCGACGTCTACCTGACCATGACCGGTGGCCAGACCAGCCTGTCGCTGGCCGGCAACGCCTCCGACGGCAATGGCACGGGCGATGGCTCGGATAACTCGGCTACCGAGATTCGCCGCTTGCCGGCTGATCGTCAGCCAGCGCGGATTATTCGTGCGACTGAAGATGAACTGGCTGCGCATCTGGTGCGGCTGGAGATTATCGCCAAGTCGGCCGGTGGCCCGGCGCTGTGGACGCAGATCGCCGAGGCTGATGCACAGGCCTGAAAGATCTTTTGCTTTTGGTGAGTTGAAGCCAAGTGGCCACCCTCGCCACTTTCGCTGCAACCCTCTAACCTGAATGCATTGGCAGATTCGAATCCGCCGCCTCAGGACACTGAGCCCCATGTACAAAGATTTGAAATTTCCGGTGTTGATCGTCCATCGCGACATCAAGGCCGACACGGTCGCCGGCGACCGTATCCGAGGCATTGCCCGGGAGTTGGAGCAGGAAGGTTTCAGTATCGTTTCGGCTACCGATTACGCGGAAGGGCGGTTGGTGGCCTCGACCCATCATGGTCTCGCGTGCATGTTGATTGCCGCCGAGGACGCCAGCACAAATTCGCATCTGTTGCAGAACATGGCCGAACTGATCGGCCTGGCGCGGGTGCGCGCGCCGGATCTGCCGATCTTTGCCCTGGGCGAGCAAGTCACCCTGGAGAATGCTCCGGCCGATGCCATGGCCGAGCTCAATCAACTGCGCGGCATCCTTTACCTGTTCGAAGACACCGTACCGTTCCTGGCCCGGCAAGTGGCGCGGGCGGCGCGCAAGTATCTCGACGGTTTGCTGCCGCCGTTTTTCAAGGCACTGGTGCAACACACCGCTGACTCCAATTATTCCTGGCACACCCCCGGTCATGGCGGCGGCGTGGCGTATCACAAGAGTCCGGTGGGGCAGGCGTTTCATCAGTTTTTCGGTGAAAACACCCTGCGTTCCGACTTGTCGGTGTCGGTGCCCGAACTCGGTTCTCTGCTTGATCACACCGGCCCGCTCGCCGAGGCGGAAGCCCGCGCGGCACGCAACTTCGGAGCCGATCACACCTTTTTCGTGATCAATGGCACCTCGACCGCCAACAAGATCGTCTGGCATTCCATGGTCGCTCGCGATGATCTGGTGCTGGTGGATCGCAACTGCCACAAGTCGGTGTTGCACGCGATCATCATGACCGGCGCGATCCCGTTGTATCTGTGCCCAGAGCGTAATGAACTGGGGATCATCGGCCCGATTCCGCTCAGCGAATTCAGCCGCGAATCAATCCAGGCCAAGATCGACGCCAGTCCGCTGACCAAGGGCCGCGCACCGAAAGTGAAACTCGCGGTGGTCACCAACTCGACCTACGACGGGCTCTGTTACAACGCCGAACTGATCAAGCACAGCCTGGGCAACAGCGTCGAAGTGCTGCATTTCGACGAGGCGTGGTACGCCTATGCGGCGTTTCACGAATTCTTCGCCGGGCGCTATGGCATGGACACTTCGCGCAGCGAAGACAGTCCGCTGGTGTTTACCACCCATTCCACTCACAAAATGCTGGCGGCGTTCAGTCAGGCCTCAATGATTCATGTGCAGGACGGCGGCGCGCGGCAATTGGACCGTGATCGTTTCAACGAAGCGTTCATGATGCACATCTCGACCTCGCCGCAGTACAGCATCATCGCCTCGCTGGATGTGGCCTCGGCAATGATGGAAGGCCCCGCCGGGCGTTCGCTGTTGCAAGAAACCTTCGACGAAGCCCTGAGTTTCCGCCGTGCGCTGGCCAATCTGCGTCAGCACATCGCGGCGGATGACTGGTGGTTTTCGATCTGGCAGCCGCCGGGCGTCGAAGGCATCGACCGCGTGCAGACCGAAGACTGGCTGCTGCAACCGGACGCCGACTGGCATGGTTTCGGAGAGGTCAGCGACGATTACGTTTTGCTCGACCCGATCAAAGTCACGCTGGTGATGCCCGGCCTGAACGCCGGTGGCGCGTTGAGCGAGAAGGGCATCCCGGCAGCGGTGGTCAGCAAGTTCCTCTGGGAGCGTGGGCTGGTGGTGGAGAAGACGGGGCTGTATTCGTTTCTGGTGTTGTTCTCCATGGGCATCACCAAAGGCAAATGGAGCACGTTGCTCACCGAGTTGCTGGAGTTCAAGCGCAGTTACGACGCTAATGTCAGTCTGGCGACGTGCCTGCCGTGTGTCGCCCTGGAAGACACCGCGCGCTATCGCGGCATGGGCCTGCGGGATTTGTGCGATCAATTGCACGCCTGCTATCGCACCAACGCCACCGCTAAACATCTCAAACGCATGTACACGGTGCTGCCGGAAATCGCCATGAAGCCAGCCCACGCCTACGATCATCTGGTGCGCGGTGAAGTCGAGGCAGTGCCGATCGATGCGCTGGAAGGACGGATTGCCGCCGTGATGTTGGTGCCGTATCCGCCGGGCATTCCGTTGATCATGCCCGGCGAGCGCTTTACCGAATCGACCCGCTCGATCATCGATTACCTGAAATTTGCCCGCACGTTCGATAGCAGCTTCCAGGGTTTTGTAGCTGATGTGCATGGACTGCAACACGAAGACGAAGGCAATGGTCGGTATTACACCGTCGATTGCGTCAAGGAATGAGGAGCTTTGCGAGCATGCAACCGGTCATGAATCCAAAATACCCAGGGCTTTCGGTGCGCGTCGCCGATGAAGGTTTTGCGCCGTATATCTGGGGCAGCGACTTCAGCTTCGAAGTCGCTGCGTATGGTGCCGCCGTCATCGGCAAACCTGTCGAGCAATGGTTGGTGACGCCGATCGTGCCGTACCGCAAGTGTTACGGCATTGATCCTGAGGAATTCAGCAGCTTTCACAAGGCCGCCGACAGCGCGATCTTCATGGCCTACCTCGATGACGAGCCGGTGGGCCATCTGGTAATCAGCACCAACTGGAACGGCTTTGCCCATATCGATGAATTGGCGGTGCACGCCCCGGCCCGTCGCCATGGCGTGGCCAAGGCATTGCTGGACGTGGCGCAGTTCTGGAGTCGCAAGAAGAAGCTGCCGGGGATCATGCTGGAAACCCAGAACAACAACCTCGGTGCCTGTCGGCTGTATGAGCGTTGCGGGTATGTGATTGGCGGCGTTGACCAGTTGCGCTATCGCGGTATCGACCCGAACACCGCCGAAGTGGCGCTGTTCTGGTATCGATTGTTCGATAATCCGCTGGAAAACCCGCTCAGCTCGACAACATCGCCTCGGCTTGTTCCGTAATGATCGCCAGTAACGTCTGAACGGCCGATGACGGTGCGACGTGTTTGAAGGTCAAGGCATAGAGGCTGATCGGCACAGCGGGAGACAGCGGGCAGACATCCAGCCCGGCCGCGCGGGCACCGAGCGCGGTGAACGGGTCGACGATGGCAAGCCCTTCGCCAGCCTCGACCATGCTGCGCATCATCTGATGGGTTTGCACGCGGGTCTGGATGCTCGGCGCAGGGCGCACGGCCTGCAGTTTGTTATCCAGCGCCGGGCTCAGCGGGTCCTGACCGTCGAGGCCGACCATCGCCTGACCTGCCAGATCCTGTAGGGAAATGTACTTTTGTTTGGGTTGCAGCCAGCCGTGCGGCGCGAGCAGTTGCAGCTTGCTGTGGGCCAGCGGCTGGCAATGAATGTCCGGATGTTCGGGGTCGTGCAGGCTCAAACCGAGATCGCTTTCGCGCAACAGCAGGCTGCGGACGATGTCGCGGGTCGGCGCACTGAGCAGGCTGCACGGTGCATCCGGCAGGCGTCGGCGCAGGGCGGCCAGGCTTTGCGGGAGTAGTTGTTGTGCCAGCGGTGGGGTGCCGATGATGCGCAGCGGCGGCGCGAGGTATTGTTTGAGGCTGTTGGCCAGACGTTGCACCGGTTCCAGCGCTTCATAGACGTGAGCGATTTCCACCTGCAATGCCCGCGCTTCGGGTGTCGATTGCAGGCGCCCGCGAACGCTGGCGAACAGCATGAACCCCAACTGACTCTCGGCTTCGCGCAAACGCTCTTCGACCTCGGTCACCGGCAACTGCAGCCATTCGGCGGCGGTGCCCAGGTGACCGGTCTGCAAGAGCGCCTGAATCACTTCGATATGGCGTAAACGCATGCGTGAAGTCCATGTTCAGCAGGTGGGGTCAGTGGCTGAATCCTACCCCAAGTCTGCGTATATGACTTCTGCTCATAACGCGCGGTTATGAAGCGACGATTGGCTCAGGTTCGCGCGTCAGGATAATGCCCGACTGAACCAGCTTGAATTCAGCGTCATCCAGTTTCTCGATGCGATCGCCAATGGCCAGTTTGTAGGTGGTGCGGGGCTCCGAGCCAGTGGAACCGTCTGCTGACGGGGTGGATTCCTGGAACTCATGCACGGAATAAACGCGGCCTTCCGCATCTCTTGCATGGAACTGACCGACGAGTACTGCTGCCATCTGCTTAGAACCTCTGGAGATAAAACGCTTGATTTGCGGCTTGGTAGACCGTCATCAAGTGCTGTAAGTTTTCCTACAGGAAAAAAATAATCAGCATTCGGGGATTTCTCTCGTCTGCTGGTGAAATCGTCATCGAATCATCTATAACTAGTGGCTCCCCCCACTGACAGTCGAGAGTTTCCATGAGCAATGTCTACAACGTCGCCGTAGTGGTCGGTAGCCTGCGCAAAGCTTCGATCAATCGCAAGGTCGCTTTGGCACTGGCTGAACTGGCGCCGGCGAACCTCAAGCTTGAGATTGTCGAAATTGGCGACCTGCCACTGTACAACGAAGACATCGACGGTGATTCACCGCCCGCAGCCTACAGCACTTTCCGTGAAAAAGTGGGTTCATCCGACGCGTTGTTGTTTGTGACGCCGGAGTACAACCGTTCCGTGCCGGCACCGCTGAAGAATGCCATTGATGTCGGCTCGCGGCCTTATGGCAAGAGTGCCTGGAGCGGCAAGCCGGGCGCGGTGATGAGCGTATCGCCGGGGGCCATCGGTGGTTTTGGTGCGAACCAGCACCTGCGCCAGTCGTTTGTGTTTCTCGATGTGCACTGCATGCAGCAACCGGAAGCCTATTTGGGTGGAGCGGGCTCGGCGTTTGACGAGGCGGGCAAGCTGAGCGAAACGGTGAAGCCGTTTTTGCAAAAATTCATTGATGCGTATGGGCAGTTCGTCGAACAACACAAAAAGTAAACCTCGCAAGCTACCTGCTACCTGCTACCTGCTACCTGCTACCTGCTACCTGCAAACTGAAAGCCTGTGGCGAGGGGATTTATCCCCGTTGGGGTGCGAAGCAGCCCCCCAAACCTGTGATCCCGGTATGACATTTGATCGCAGAGGGTCGCTTCGCAACCCAACGGGGATAAATCCCCTCGCCACAGATTGCTTTTAACTCACCCTATTTCTTGACTGCACAGCATTGCTCGCCACGGGGGTCTTCTTTCCACAAGTCAGTGTATTGTTCGCGTTTCCTTTTTCCCTCGCTGAAGGCTGATACGAATGCTCGCTGCTTCACTGATTTTTCTGCTGACCATCACCCTCGTGATTTGGCAACCCAAAGGTCTCGGCGTTGGATGGAGTGCGACGTTGGGCGCGGTGCTGGCGCTGATCTTTGGGGTGGTGCACCTGAGTGATATCCCGCTGGTGTGGCAAATCATCTGGAACGCCACCGGCACTTTTGTCGCGCTGATCATCATCAGTCTGCTGCTCGATGAGGCCGGTTTTTTCAATTGGGCTGCGTTGCACGTGGCGCGCTGGGGGCGGGGCAGCGGGCGCAAGCTGTTTGCCTTCATGGTGTTGCTCGGCGCGCTGGTGTCGGCGCTGTTCGCCAATGATGGGGCAGCGTTGATTCTCACGCCGATTGTCATTTCCATGTTGTTGGCGCTGCGCTTTTCGCCAGCGGCGACCCTGGCGTTCGTCATGGGCGCAGGATTTATCGCCGACACCGCGAGCCTGCCGCTGGTGGTGTCGAACCTGGTCAACATCGTCTCGGCGGACTTTTTCAACATCAGTTTCAACCGCTATGCGGCGGTGATGGTGCCGGTGAACTTCGTCAGTGTCGCCGCGACGCTGGTCATGCTGATGTGGTTTTTCCGTCGCGACATTCCGGCGGCTTACGACCCCGAACAGCTCGAGCGTCCAGAAACCGCGATCCACGACAAAGCCACGTTCTACGCCGGTTGGGCGGTGTTGGCGATTTTGCTGATTGGCTGTTTTGCGCTGGAACCGCTGGGCATTCCGATCAGCGCGATTTCCGCTGTCTGCGCGGCGCTGCTGCTGGCAATCGCCGCCCGTGGCCACAAGATTTCCACGCGCAAAGTGGTGAAGGAAGCGCCGTGGCAGATCGTGATTTTCTCGCTGGGCATGTATCTGGTGGTCTACGGCCTGCGCAATGCCGGGCTGACCGGGTATCTGGCCGGCTGGCTCGATGGTTTCGCCAATTATGGCGTGTGGGGCGCGGCGTTCGGGACCGGCGTGCTGACGGCGCTGTTGTCATCGATCATGAACAACATGCCGACGGTGCTGGTCGGGTTGCTGTCGATTGATGCCAGCCAGGCGAGCGGGGTGGTCAAGGAGGCGATGATTTACGCCAACGTGATCGGCAGCGACCTGGGGCCGAAGATCACACCGATTGGCAGTCTGGCGACTTTGCTGTGGCTGCATGTACTGGAGCGCAAAGGGATCCGGATTGGCTGGGGGTATTACTTCCGGGTGGGGATTGTGCTGACGTTGCCGGTGTTGTTGGTGACGTTGGCGGCTTTGGCTGTGCGGTTATCCCTTTAAACCGAGGTGTCTCCTTCGCGAGCAAGCTCGCTCCCACAGGGAATGCGTCGCCTATCCCTGATTTGGAATGCGATCTAAATGTGGGAGCGAGCTTGCTCGCGAAGAGGCCGGACAGGCGCTACAAAATCTCAGGCCTGGCCGGGGACATTCGGCCAAAGGTCGGACACCAGAAACAGCCGCTCCGCTTCTTCCCATTCCCCCTGCGCATTCTCGGTCAGGCGCACCATCAGTTGCGCCGGTGCCAACGGTTCCAGAGCCGCCAGCCACATCTGCAAATGCTCAGGGCTCCAGGTCTGATCCGCCGGGTAATGCGCCGGTGCCAGCCAGGCATGCCGGGGCAGGGGTTGCCAGCGTCCCGGCGGACGCTGCGCCAAAAATGCTGGCCAGTCTTTCTGATGCAACCAACTGCCACGCAAATGCTGCGGATGCGCGCCGCTCGGTGAGGCAGACTTGCCGGGCCACGGGTACAGCAGGTATCCGCCCAGCCACAGTTGTGCACTGAACGCCTCGATATCCAGTGCCGCCAAGGTTTCACGGCTTTCCGGGCGCGCCGAAATCGGTAGTTGATGTTCGGCCAGATGCGCCAGTTTACGATCCAGCCGATCATGACAACCCGGCCCCAGCCACTGCGCCGGGTCATGGCCATCGCCGTTTTGCGGGCCGAGGTAGAGCTTGATCGCCAGTTCCAGGTGATGCACGCCGTCGCGGTCACGCAGCAGCATGTCCAGCTCGCCAAGGGTATGGCCCTCTCGGCGGATCGGCAGATTGGCCGCGATCAACTCAATGCCCGGCGCATGCTGCACGGCGAACTGCCACAGCCGCTCGTAATACAAACCCAACCGCCGCGTGCGGGCCTGGGACAACCAGTGCAACAAACCGTAGCTGTCGTGATCGAGCTGGCGCAGCCATTGCTCCAGTCGCTCGGGATCGCTGACCCAATCGCTGCCCGCCAGCGGATGGCGTTGCGGCCACGGCGTGGTCGCGAGCATCGGTGGGGCGAGGATCACCCACGCCAGATCGCGCACTTCCGGATGGCGTAATTGGTGGGGCAACTGCAGCAAGTCGGGAAATAGGATCATCTTGCGAGCATAGCCTTAAACACGCGCCCGCCCTTGAGGCTGAAAGGATTTTGTCTAACGGCGGCTTTCGCCCATAATCGGGTTTTCGCGTTTTCGATTGTCCGCAGAGGTCCCATGGAGCAATTTCGTAATATCGGCATCATCGGTCGCCTGGGCAGTTCCCAGGTGCTGGATACCGTCCGCCGACTGAAACGGTTTCTGCTCGATCGTCACCTGCATGTGATCCTCGAAGACACCATCGCCGAAGTTTTGCCGGGGCATGGCCTGCAAACGTCGTCGCGCAAGATGCTCGGTGAAGTCTGCGACATGGTCATCGTTGTCGGCGGCGACGGCAGCCTGCTCGGCGCCGCCCGTGCATTGGCCAAACACAATACGCCGGTGCTCGGGATCAACCGTGGCAGCCTCGGGTTTCTCACCGACATTCGCCCGGATGAGCTGGAAGTCGAAGTCGCCAAAGTGCTCGACGGCCATTACCTGGTGGAAAACCGCTTTCTGCTGCAAGCCGAAGTTCGCCGCCACGGCGAGGCCATCGGCCAGGGCGACGCGCTCAACGACGTGGTGCTGCACCCCGGCAAGTCGACGCGAATGATCGAGTTCGAGCTGTACATCGACGGCCAGTTCGTTTGCAGCCAAAAGGCCGACGGCCTGATCGTCGCCACCCCGACCGGCTCCACTGCGTATGCGCTGTCTGCCGGTGGCCCGATCATGCACCCCAAGCTCGACGCCATTGTGATCGTGCCGATGTACCCCCATATGTTGTCCAGCAGGCCAATTGTGGTCGATGGCAACAGTGAGCTGAAAATCGTCGTGTCCAAAGATATGCAGATCTACCCGCAAGTCTCCTGCGACGGGCAGAATCACTTCACCTGCGCGCCGGGCGACACCATCACCGTCAGCAAAAAAGCGCAAAAGCTGC
>NZ_JBIWAL010000011.1:69231-73113 GCF_044760045.1 Pseudomonas sp. NPDC098747
CACCGCCTACGAAGTCTGCCGGACCAAGCTCGGCTGGGGCAGCAAGTTGGGTGGTGGAGGCGACTGATGCTCGATCCCGCGCGCAGTTATGACTTGATTGGTGACGTGCACGGATGCGCGCAGACCCTGGAACACTTGCTTGATCGCCTCGGCTATCACAAGCAGGGCGGGGTCTGGCGGCATCCATCGCGCATGGCCGTGTTCGTCGGCGACATCATCGACCGTGGCCCGCGAATTCGCGAGGCGCTGCACATCGTTCACGACATGGTCGAGGCCGGTCAGGCCTTGTGCATCATGGGCAACCACGAATTCAACGCGCTCGGCTGGAGCACCCCGGCGCCACCGGGCAGCGGCAAGCAGTTCGTGCGCGAACACACACCGCGCCATGCGCGCCTGCTGCATGAAACCCTGACCCAATTCGAAGACCATCCGGGCGACTGGCATGACTTCCAGCAGTGGTTCTATCAACTGCCGCTGTTCGTCGATGCCGGGCGTTTCCGCGTGGTGCATGCGTGTTGGGACGCCGGCCTGATCGAGCCGTTGCGCGCGCTGTTCCCCGACGGCTGCATCGATGAACACTTCCTCCAGGCTTCGGCGGTGCCGGGCAGTTTCGCCTGCACCGTGTTCGATCGACTGCTGCGCGGTACCGATATGCGCCTGCCCGATGGCCAGACCATGACCAGCGGCGACGGTCTGGTGCGTTCGTTCTTTCGCACCAAGTTCTGGGAAGACGATCCGAAAACCTACGGCGACATCGTCTTCCAGCCCGATGCATTGCCGGAACCGGTGGCGCAAACCCCGTTGACTTCAACCGAAAAGAATTCCCTGCTGCGCTACGGTGTCGATGAGCCTTTGCTGTTCGTCGGCCACTACTGGCGCAGCGGCAAACCGGCGCCGATCCGCCCGAACCTCGCGTGTCTGGATTACAGCGCGGTGCTCTACGGCAAACTGGTCGCCTATCGTCTGGATCAGGAAACACGTCTGGATCCGAATAAATTTGTCTGGGTCGATGTCGAACGGCCAGAGGTGCTGCAATGAGTTCTGTAGCGGTATTGCGTCTGCCCCTGGCGGTGGATCTGAGCGGTTTCGTCAAATTGCTGCAACACATGCAAGTGCCCCATCGGGTCAGTGAAGAGGCCGGCGAGCAGGTGCTTTGGGCCCCTGCGGAGATCAGCGAAGACGTGCGTTCGCTGTACGAGCGCTTTCCGGCTGGCGATCCCGATCAGCAGTTGGACATCCCGGTCGCGCAGACCTTGAAACGGCCGAGCTTCGCCGAACAACTGAAACATGCCAAAGCTACCGGGTTCATCCTGCTGCTGAGCCTGATCGTCGGCGGCTTGACGTATCTCGGCGAAAACTTGCAGACATTGCGCTGGCTGACGTTCCTCGATTTCCGCGTAATCGGCGAATACATCCACTTCACGCCATTGGCCGACAGCCTGGCGGCGGGGCAGTGGTGGCGCCTGGTCACGCCTATGCTGATCCACTTCGGCATCCTGCACCTGGCCATGAACGGCATGTGGTACTGGGAGTTGGGGCGGCGTATCGAGTCACGGCAGGGCAGCATCAATCTGATCGGCCTGACCTTATTGTTCAGCCTGGTTTCCAACTACGCGCAATTTGTCTGGAGCGGCCCGACCTTGTTCGGCGGCCTGTCCGGCGTGCTTTACGGTTTGCTCGGGCATTGCTGGATTTTCCAGTTGCTGGCGCCGAACCCGGCTTATCGCCTGCCGCGCGGCGTGTTGGCGATGATGCTGGTGTGGCTGGTGGTGTGCATGTCCGGGCTGATCTCGATGATCGGTTTCGGCGAAATCGCCAATGCCGCGCATGTCAGCGGGTTACTCATCGGATGCTTCACCGGTTTGTTGGGCGGTTTGTATAACCGCCGTAAACTGGCCGTCTAATTTTAGTTTGTAGATAAAGAGCACGGAGACCCAGATGTCCTCTTTTAACGACATGATCAAGAACATCACCCCGGACATCTACGAGAGCCTGAAACTGGCCGTGGAAATCGGCAAGTGGGCCGACGGTGGCAAGCTCACCGCCGAGCAGCGCGAGCTGTCGTTGCAGGCGATGATCGCCTGGGAAATCCAGAACCTGCCTGAAGACCAGCGCACCGGTTACATGGGCCCGCAGGAATGTGCGTCGAAGTCGATCGAAGTGCCGAACATCCTGTTCAAGTCGGATGCCATCCATTGATCGAGATTGGCCGCGGTGCAATCAGCAAAATGTCGGCGCGCCTGGACGGGCCGAACGTGCAATACGCGTTTCGTCTGGATGACGTCGAGGTGCCGGTCAACCCGTTGATCGGCACTACGGTGCGTCTGGAGTACCTGGGGGCGATCCACTGCACCCATTGCGGGCGCAAGACCAAAACCAGTTTCAGCCAGGGTTATTGCTACCCGTGCATGACCAAACTGGCGCAGTGCGACCTGTGCATCATGAGCCCGGAGCGCTGCCACTTTGATGCCGGCACTTGCCGGGACCCGGTGTGGGGCCAGCAGTTTTGCATGACCGATCATGTGGTTTATCTGGCCAATTCGTCGGGGATCAAGGTTGGCATCACCCGTGCAACCCAGTTGCCGACCCGCTGGATCGATCAGGGCGCCAGTCAGGCTCTGCCGATCATGCGCGTGTCCACGCGGCAGCAGTCGGGTTTCGTCGAAGACCTGTTCCGCAGCCAGGTGGCGGACAAGACCAACTGGCGCGCGCTGCTCAAGGGCGATGCGGTGTCTGTTGATCTGGCGCAAGTGCGTGATCAGTTGTTTGAAAGCTGCGCCGAAGGTTTGCAAGGCTTGCAGGAGCGATTCGGCCTACAAGCTATTCAGACGATTGCCGATGTAGAACCTCTCGAAATCCGCTATCCGGTCGAGCAATACCCGGCCAAAATCGTCAGCTTCAACCTGGACAAGAACCCGATTGCCGAAGGCACGCTGCTGGGGATCAAGGGCCAGTACCTGATCTTCGACACCGGCGTGATCAATATTCGCAAGTACACGGCTTATCAGCTCGCCGTGCATCAATAAGGATTCCAGTATGCGCACCGAACAACCGAAGATGATTTACCTGAAGGACTATCAGGCGCCCGAGTACCTGATCGACGAAACGCACCTGACCTTCGAGTTGTTCGAGGACCACAGCCTGGTCCATGCGCAACTGGTGATGCGCCGCAACCCGGCGCGTGGCGCAGGCCTGCCGCCGCTGGTGCTTGATGGCCAGCAACTGGAATTGCTCTCGGTCACTCTCTCTGATCAGCAACTGAGTGCCGACGCTTATCAGCTCAGCGAAAACAACCTGACCCTGCAGCCGACCAGCCAAACCTTCACGGTCGACACCAGCGTCAAGATCCACCCCGAAACCAACACGGCGCTGGAAGGCCTGTACAAGTCCGGCACGATGTTCTGCACCCAATGCGAGGCCGAAGGCTTCCGCAAGATCACCTATTACCTCGACCGCCCGGACGTGATGAGCAAGTTCACCACCACCGTGGTCGCTGAACAGCACAGCTATCCGGTGCTGCTGTCCAACGGCAACCCGATAGCCTCGGGCCCCGGCGAAGACGGCCGGCACTGGGCAACGTGGGAAGACCCGTTCATGAAACCGGCATACCTGTTCGCGCTGGTAGCCGGTGACTTGTGGTGCGTTGAAGATACCTTCACCACCATGACCCAGCGCGAAGTCGCGCTGCGCATCTACGTCGAGCCGGAAAACATCGACAAGTGCCAGCACGCGATGAACAGCCTGAAGAAGTCGATGCGCTGGGACGAAGAGGTCTACGGTCGCGAGTACGATCTGGACATCTTCATGATCGTCGCCGTGAACGACTTCAACATGTGCGCGATGGAGAACAAGGGCATCAACAAATACAACTCACGCGCCGTG
>NZ_JBIWAL010000011.1:73123-151829 GCF_044760045.1 Pseudomonas sp. NPDC098747
GCGGGCCCGCGCCGAAACCGCCACCGACGCCGCACACCAGCGGGTCGAAGCAATCGTCGCCCACGAATACTTCCACAACTGGTCGGGCAACCGCGTGACCTGCCGCGACTGGTTCCAGTTGTCGCTGAAGGAAGGCTTCACCGTATTCCGCGATTCCGGCTTCTCCGCCGACATGAACTCGGCCACGGTCAAGCGCATTCAGGACGTCGCCTACCTGCGCACCCACCAGTTTGCCGAAGATGCAGGTCCCATGGCTCACGCCGTGCGCCCGGACAGCTTCATCGAGATCTCCAACTTCTACACCCTGACCGTGTACGAAAAGGGTTCGGAAGTGGTCGGCATGATCCATACCCTGTTGGGCGCCGAAGGTTTCCGCAAGGGCAGCGATCTGTACTTCGACCGTCACGATGGCCAAGCCGTGACCTGCGATGATTTCATCAAGGCCATGGAAGACGCCAACGGTGTGGACCTGACCCAGTTCAAGCGCTGGTACAGTCAGGCCGGCACACCGCGTCTGGCAGTCAGCGAGTCTTACGATGCAGCGGCGAAAACCTACAGCCTGACCTTCCGCCAAAGCTGCCCGGAAACCCCGGACAAGGTGGAAAAACTGCCGTTCGTGATCCCGGTTGAATTGGGCCTGCTCGACAGCAAAGGTAATGAGATTGCCCTGCGTCTGGTCGGTGAAGCATCGGCCCAAGGCACCACCCGCGTGATCTCGGTGACCGAGGCTGAGCAGACGTTTACCTTCGTCGACATCGCCGAGCAACCGCTGCCATCCTTGCTGCGCGGCTTCTCTGCGCCGGTGAAATTGAGCTTCCCATACAACCGCGATCAACTGATGTTCCTGATGCAGCACGACAGCGACGGCTTCAACCGCTGGGATGCCGGGCAACAACTGTCGGTGCAAGTGTTGCAAGAGCTGATTGCCCAACAGCAGAAGGGCGAAAGCCTGAAGCTCGACCCGCGTCTGGTGTCGGCGCTGCGCACGGTACTGTCGGACGAATCGCTGGATCAGGCGATGGTCGCCGAAATGCTCTCGCTGCCGGGTGAGGCGTACCTCACCGAAATCAGCGAAGTGGCTGATGTCGACGCCATCCACATCGCTCGTGAATTTGCCCGTAAGCAACTGGCTGAAGGTTTGTTCGAGGCACTGTGGCTGCGTTATCAGGCCAACCGTGATCTGTCAAAGAAAACTCCGTACGTGGCCGAGGCCGAGCACTTTGCCCGTCGTGCGTTGCAGAACATCGCGCTGTCGTACCTGATGCTCAGCGGCAAACCGGAAGTTCTCGCAGCGGCGCTGGAGCAGTTCGAAACTGCCGACAACATGACCGAGCGCCTTACCGCGCTGGCGGTGCTGGTCAACTCGCCATACGACGAGCAGAAAGAACTGTCGCTGGCGAGTTTCGCCGAGCACTTCAAGGACAATCCGCTGGTCATGGATCAGTGGTTTAGCGTGCAGGCCGGCAGCACTTTGCCGGGTGGTCTTGCGCGGGTGAAAGCGTTGATGCAGCACCCGGCGTTCAACATCAAGAACCCGAACAAGGTGCGTGCGCTGGCCGGGGCTTTTGCCGGACAGAACCTGATCAACTTCCACGCGGCGGATGGCTCCGGTTATCGCTTCCTGGCGGATCTGGTGATCGAGCTGAACGGCTTCAACCCACAAATCGCTTCGCGCCAACTGGCGCCGCTGACCCGCTGGCGCAAGTACGACACGGCGCGGCAGGCGCTGATGAAAGGCGAGCTGGAGCGGATTCTGGCTTCGGGGTCGCTGTCGAGTGATGTGTATGAAGTGGTGAGCAAGAGCCTGGTTTGATGGTGTTATGAAATCAGTGTTTCAGCGTTAGACCGGCCCTCACCCTAACCCTCTCCCAGTGGGAGAGGGGACTGACCGAGGTGTCTTTCGCTATACGCCGACCTGAACTACCGAGTCGAACTCAGAACTTGAAAAGCTCAAAGATCTGCTCCCTTTCCCCTCGCCCCCTTGGGGGAGAGGGCTGGGGTGAGGGGGCGCTTTTGACGCAGACCGAAATGTGGGAGCGGGCTTGCCCGCGATGGCGGCGTCACATCCAACATTAATGTTGAATGATCTACCGCTATCGCTGGCAAGCCAGCTCCCACAGGTTTTGCGTTTTCTGCTATTTCACATCAAACCGATCCAGATTCATCACCTTCGTCCACGCTGCGACGAAGTCTTTAACGAACTGCTCCTTCGCATCCGCACTCGCATAAACCTCCGCGACCGCCCGCAAGATCGCATTGGAACCAAACACCAGATCAACCCGCGTCGCCGTCCATTTCACGCTGCCGTTTTTACGGTCGCGACCTTCAAACTCGTCCGCATCCCGTGACGTCGGCTTCCACTCCACGCCCATGTCCAGCAGGTTGGTGAAGAAGTCGTTGGTCAGCGCTTCGGTCTGGCTGGTGAACACGCCATGGCGGGTTTGCCCGACGTTAGTGTTCAATACGCGCAAACCACCGAGCAGCACGGTCATTTCCGGCGCGGTCAGGGTGAGCAATTGCGCCTTGTCGATCAGCAGTGCCTCGGCCGCTACGGTGTATTTGCCTTTGCTGTAATTGCGGAAACCATCGGCAATCGGCTCGAGAAAGCCAAACGACTCGATATCGGTTTGCTCTTGCGATGCATCCGCACGCCCCGGCGTAAAAGGCACGGTGACCGAGTGGCCGGCATTTTTCGCCGCCTGCTCGACCCCGGCATTGCCCGCCAGCACGATCAGGTCGGCCAGCGAGACTTTCTTGCCGGTTGCGCCGCCGTTGAACTCGCCCTGAATGCCTTCGAGGGTTTGCAGGACCTTGTCCAGTTGCTCAGGCTGGTTGGCCTGCCAGAACTTCTGCGGCGCCAGACGCAGGCGGCCACCGTTGGCGCCACCGCGTTTGTCCGAGCCACGGAACGTCGACGCCGCCGCCCAGGCGGTCGAAACCAGTTGCGAGACAGAAAGCCCCGATGTCAGCACTTTGCTTTTCAGCGCGGCCACATCGTTATCGTCGACCAGCGGATGAGTGACATCAGGAATCGGGTCTTGCCACAGCAGTTCTTCATTCGGCATTTCCGGGCCGAGGTAGCGTGACAGCGGGCCCATGTCGCGGTGGATCAACTTGTACCAGGCACGCGCAAACGCATCGGCCAACTGGTCGGGATTGGCGAGGAAGCGCCGGGAGATCTGCTCGTAAGCCGGATCGAAGCGCAACGCCAGATCAGACGTCAGCATGGTCGGGTCGATACGTTTGTTCGGGTCATGGGCATGGGGAATGGTGCCGGCACCGGCGCCGTTTTTCGGTTTCCATTGGTGCGCACCGGCCGGGCTTTTGGTCAGCTCCCACTCGAAGCCGAACAGGTTTTCCAAGTAGTTGTTGCTCCACTGGGTTGGCGTGGTGGTCCAGGTCACTTCGAGGCCGCTGGTGATGGTGTCAGCACCCTTGCCGGTGCCGAAGCTGTTTCTCCAGCCCAGACCTTGTTCTTCCAGCCCGGCGGCTTCCGGTTCAGCACCGACGTTATCGGCAGGGCCGGCACCGTGGGTTTTGCCGAAGGCGTGGCCGCCGGCGATCAGTGCCACGGTTTCTTCGTCGTTCATGGCCATGCGGCCGAAGGTTTCGCGAATGTCGCGGGCCGACGCTACCGGGTCTGGATTGCCCTCGGGGCCTTCAGGGTTCACATAAATCAGGCCCATCTGCACGGCGGCGAGAGGGTTTTCCAGATTGCGTTCACCCTGATCGGTGCGGCTTTCTTCTTTACCGTGCAAATCCGGCTCAGCCACCAGCGTACCGTCGCCGGGTTCCTGCATCGGCTCCTTGCTTTTGCCGTAGCGGCTGTCGCCACCCAGCCACTCGTTTTCCGAACCCCAATACACGTCTTCGTCCGGTTCCCAGACATCCGCGCGACCACCGGAGAAACCGAAGGTCTTGAAGCCCATGGATTCCAGCGCGACGTTACCGGTGAGGACTATTAAGTCGGCCCAGGAAATGTTGCGGCCATATTTCTGCTTGATCGGCCACAGCAGACGGCGGGCCTTGTCGAGGCTGACGTTGTCCGGCCAGCTGTTGAGCGGTGCAAAACGTTGCTGGCCGGAGCCGGCGCCACCGCGGCCATCCGCGGTGCGATAAGTGCCAGCGCTGTGCCAGGCCATACGAACGAAGAGGGGACCATAGTGGCCGAAGTCTGCTGGCCACCAGTCCTGAGAGTCGGTCATCAGCGCGCGCAGGTCTTGTTTCAGCGCCTGGAAATCCAGGCTTTTGAAGGCGTTGGCGTAGTCGAAGTCCTTGCCCAGCGGATCGGACTTGGGCGAGTGCTGACTCAGGATCTTCAGGTTGAGTTGATTCGGCCACCAGTCACGGTTCGTCGTGCCACCACCGGCGGCGTGGTTGAACGGGCATTTCGATTCGTTTGCCATGTTCGGTTCCCTATCAGGTCTGCGACGGCCGGCTCGTGCCGACTTCGGACTTGTAAGGCTAGACCCGAGTTGGCAAGTCAGCTAATAGCCCGACTGATGGACGCTGATAGGCAGAGTCTTTTACCGCTGATATATCGGATCGCGGGGTACGTCAACTGGACTGAGCCGCCTCATCCTCCAGCACTTCATCCAACATATCTTCCTGCCCCGGCACTTCAGTGATCACACTGAAATCCGTAACTTCCACCGCACCCAGCCCATACCCCAGCAAATGGAAAGAGAACGCCTTGCGCTGCTGCGGGTTATCAAAACTGAAATCCATCTCCAGCGGTTGATCCGCCGTGGCGACCATTTCTGTTGGCAATCCCAGTTGCACGTCCTGCTCGAATTCCTTGGCCTTGAGCTGGATATACGCCGCCTGCTGCGGATCGACCGAGCGTACGGTCAGGCGCACGCGGGTGTGCGAGCCCTTGGGCATTTCCAGGTATTGCGCGCCGATCAGGTTATCGGCCCAGTCGTCGTTGATCTGCGCTTGCAGTGCAATGACGTTGGTGCTGCCGAACTGATAGCGATGGTTGAGCGGGGTGCGTAGCAGTGACAGGTCGAGTGCCGTGGCGCGGGCGGCGATTTGCCGGGCGCGCTGGCCGCTGTAGCTGCCCTTGAACGTGGCGCTCTCGGCGATGAAACCGGGGCTTTCGTAGTAGCGGCAGCGGCGCGGCATGTCACATTCGGAGAAGATGCCCTGGCCGTCGTGATAACGCAGTTTGCCGTTGGTGAAGGACATGATTTCGCGACCGGAATCATAGTCGCGAAACAGCGAGCGACCGCTTAGCGCAGTCGGCACCGGCAGGTCGAAGTAGTCGAGGATCGACGTGCTCAGGTCAACATGACCATAGACCCCGGCATTCAGGCGCGGCAGTTGTGCCTGCTCCGGCGCCAGCGTCAGGTTGAAGCCCCACGACGAGGCCAGACGCACGCCGTCGATGCCGTGGGATTCATCCGAAGTGATCACCACCAGCGTGTCTTTGAGTACGCCCTGGCGCTCAAGACCTGCGAGGAATTGATCCAGCGCATCGTCAAGATAACCGACGGCGGCTTGCTTGGGTGTCTCGTAGCGCTCCAGATAATCGTCTGGCGCAGAGTAGGGCTGATGTGTGCCCACGGTCAGCAGGGTTAGCATCCACGGCTGTTTCTGCTTGTTCAATTGGCCGACGTAATCCAGCGCACCTTCGAAGAACGCCTTGTCATCCTTGCCCCACGGAAACTCCAGATAGTTGGCGTTGGTGAACCACTCCAGGCCATGAGTCGCATCGAAACCGATGTGCGGCATGATCTTGTCTTTGGCCATGAAGCGCAGGCCGGCGCCTTGCAGATAGTGAGTGCTGAAGCCGTGTTCGCGCAGTTGCGCCGGCAGGCAAGCCTGATTACGTTCGGTGAGGGTGAGCATTTCCACGCCTTTGGGCGTGCCGTTATTGAGCTTGTCGTAATCGCCGCAGAGCATCGCGTACAGACCGCGAATGGTCTGGTGCGTGTGCAGAACGTAATCCGGGGTGTTCATGCCGCGCTCGGCCCAGCGGCTGAGGTTGGGCATCAGGTCTTCCTGATAATGGCTGCCGATGGCTTCGCGGTTGGCGCGGATGTAAGCGCCGGGAATGCCTTCCAGGGCAATGACCAGCACGTTGCGCGCCTGACCCGGCGCGGCCAGCAGTTTTTGCCCGTTGAGGTCGACGTCGGTAAGCCCGGCCATTGCTGGCGTGGCTTCTTCGACATCACCGTCAAGCCATTCCTCGGCCTGAATCTGTATATCGGCGACCTCAGTGGCGAGCAATTGATGCGGCAGGTTGTACGCGCGCCACGGATCGTCCTCACTCGGCCACAGGTTCTGCGTGCCCCAGTGTGCGGCGAACAGCACCAAAGGCGCGCTCCAGACCGCGCGGGGCAGAGGCGGGCGGGTGATGCCGCGTCCGGTGAACTGCGTCAGCAGCCAGAACGCCAAGGCCAGCAGCAAGGTGATGCCCAGCGCCGGATGCGCCAGACCACCACCGGTGGAGTTTTCGACGAATTGCGGATCAATCAGGTAATGCACATCGGAAGGACTCGGCAAACGGCCAACGGCGCTGACCAACTCGGCCGTGGCCACGGCCAACAGCGCCCAGAACACCAGCACCGGCAGCGCCAGCCACCATGCCCGTCGATGCAGCAAAACCACCAGCAAACTGCCGATGGCCAAATCAGACAAATAGCCCAGCGGAGTCGACCAGCCCAGCGCCGCGCGCAGGCAAACCGGCACGATCAGTACCAACAGAATCAAGGAAAAGAGACGGGCATAAGGCTGCCGCAACCAGCGAAAAAAGGCGCTCACAAAAAAGACCTTCCAGTCATAAAATCGTCAAAAAAGTGTGGGCGATGATACCAAGGGTCAGCTGTCTGATCGCCTTTTAAAACTTCAAGGTGATCCGCTGTCGGGCGGCATCGGAAGCGGGGGACAACGGGCTGGAGCCCAGTCAGGGGTTCGTGTGTGACAGTAAACCCGGGATACGGCAGGCGGATCGGTGCAGGCGTTTTTTTGTTTCAGGCTGTTTAACCGAAACTGGAATCCGCCCGCACCGACTTTTACTTAGTTCAAGCCATCATCAAAGATGCTTTCAATCGACAGCTCAAACGCCCGGGCAATCTGAAACGCCAGCGGTAGGCTAGGATCGTAGCGTTCGTTTTCAATGGCATTAATCGTTTGGCGTGACACGTTCAGGCGTTCAGCCAGATCGACCTGCGACCATTTGCGCTCGGCGCGCAGTTCCTTGAGGCGGTTTTTCATTGGTAGCGGCGTCGGGCGATTTGCAGGCCGAGGATCCACATCGCGCCCATCACCGGCCAGACGCAGGTCCATGGAATGTGCGGCGCGCCAACGTTTTCCAGAAAACCGTAGCTGAAGGTCAGCAGCGCTGAAGCGGCAAACGCGAAGCCCAGCGCTTCGAACTGGATGCGCAGGTGCATTTCGTCCATGCGGCGCATGTTGCGCACGATGGCCCAGCACATCAAACCTGCCGGGAGGATCGGCGTCAGGGCGACAGCTGAACGCAGAATAACGTTGGCATCCATCAGGTATTGCGAGGCAACCAGTGAGGTGACCAACGCCACCGTGTAAAGGATCAGTGCTGCGCCCATTTCCAGGTAATACCGGTTCATGCTTACTTCCTATGTAAAAGACCCTTTACATAATCGCGAAAGATTTTCCTCATGTAAAGCCTGCTTTCCACAAAAGCCGATTTCCCAAATCCAAAAAGGGGCTGGCTGATCAACGATCAGGCCGCCCCTTTTTTGTTACCGCTCAGTCAGATCAATGCATTTTGCTGTGATCGTGACCTTCCATATTGGTCAGCGAACGCACGCTGGCCTTCACTTCAACGGTCTCTTTTTCGCCCTTGGCGTTTTCCACGGTCAGGGTCAGCGGCACGGATTCACCTTCTTTCAACTGACCGGTCAGGCCCATCAACATCACGTGGTAACCGTTCGGATCAAGCTTGACGGCTTTACCAGCCGGCAGGTCGACCGACTTCACCGGGCCCATGCTCATGACGTCGTTCTTCATGCTCATTTCGTGGATCTGCACGTCTTTGGCCACTGGCGTCGCGACGCTGAGCAGCTTGCTGTCGCTGTCGGCGGTGAGGGTCATGAACGCGCCGCTGGCGGACTGGGTCGGCACGGTCGCACGCACCCAGGCGTCGTCGACTTTGGTCTGCGCCGAGACCTGAAAAGCCAGGCCCAGCAGGGACAGACCGAGTACCGCGCGTTTGATGGTGTTCAGAACAGGTTGCATCAGCAGACCTCCATAACAGTAAGCAAATCTTCCGTGCATTCTTCTGCCGAAAGCGAGGTGGACAGACCCACGCGCAGTTCGCCACGCGAGTCGAAGACGTAACTGGTGGCGGTGTGCGAGATGGTGTAGGTGTCGCCAGCCGGGACCTTCTCGAAGAACACGTCGAATTCCTTGGCCGTGGCCTTGGTTTCCTCAAGCGTGCCATACAGCGCGACGAATGTCGGGTCGAAGGCTTTGACGTAGGCGTCGAGGATTTGCGGCGTGTCCCGCTCGGGATCGAGAGTGATGAAGATCACCTGCAAACGATCGCCGTCCTTGCCCATCAGTTTTTTGATTTTTGCCGCGCGGGCCAGGGTGGTCGGGCAGACCGCCGGGCACTGGGTGAAGCCGAAGAACACCATCGGCATCAGGCCGCGGAAGCTCGACAGGGTCATGGTATCGCCGTCGGTGTCCTTCAGTTTGAAGGTGCGCCCCATGATCTTGTTACTCAGATCCTTGCCGTACTTGTACGACAGTTGGCCGCGGGTGTCGCAGCCGGCGAGCAGGCCGAGCCCGAGTACGCCCATTCCCGCAAGTACCTTGCGGCGAGTCAACAAAGCCGTCATCTAATACCGCCTTTTGCAGCCCGTCAGTCGGCAGGACCGGCGGGGGGTTAACCGTAAAAGCGGCGCATGATACCAAACTGACGGCAAGCGCCGACCGCGGATCGCCGGTCAGCGTAGGATCGAGCGACAAAAGGTGTAAGAAAAAGTGACTAGACGGTCGAAGGGGCTACCGCTTTGTCGCTGTCTCGCCCTTTGAACGTCAGCCAGAAAAGCAGCAGTACCGCGACCGAGAAACCGGCCGGAAACAGCCAGATGCTGCGCCAGTCATGCCCGTTGGCTGAGGCAAAGTGATCGGTAATCTGACCCGCAATCCAGAAGCCAATGAGCATACCCAAACCGTAAGTCGCCAGGGTGATCAGGCCTTGAGCCGAGCTGCGAAAGCGCTCCGGGGCCTTGGCGTCGGTGTAGATCTGCCCGCAGACGAAGAAAAAGTCGTAGCAGACGCCGTGCAGCGCAATGCCGATGAGCAGCATGAACGCCTGATCACCGTTGTCGCCGAAGGCAAACAGCACATAACGCAACGCCCAGGCCAGCATGCCGACCAGCAGTGCAATCTTGATGCCGAAACGCTGGATGAACAGTGGCAGAAGCAGCATGAACAACACTTCGGACACTTGCCCGATGGCCATCTTCGCTGTGGGATTGGTGACGCCTATTTCAGCGAGGAACGGGTTGGCATTCTGGTAATAAAACGCCAGAGGAATGCAGATCAGAATCGACGCGAGGAAGAACACCAGATAGCTGCGATCCTTGAGCAGACTCAACGCATCGACACCCAGCATCTGCTTCAGGCTTGCCGAACCTGCAGTGGATTTCAGCGGTGCGGTATTCGGCAGGCTGAAGCTGTAGAGACCCAGCACCAGCGACGCTACGGCAGACATCAGGAAGGTGTTGCGCAAGCCACCCGTCGCGATGGCCTGTTGCGAGTCCCAGGCAAAACCAAAGCTGATCACGATGCCGGCGACAATCCAGCCGACGGTGCCCCAAACGCGTATGCGCGAAAACTCCAGGGCCGGGTCTTTGATTTGTCGGAACGCCACCGCATTGACCAAGGCCAGCGTCGGCATGTAGACCATCATGTAAGCCAGCACATAGGGATAAAAATCGCTGAAATCCGCCGCCCTATAGAGCTGGAACAGCAACACCGCGCCGATCAGATGCAGCACGGCGAGAATGCGTTCTGCATTGAAGAACCGATCGGCAATCAGGCCAATCACGAAGGGCGCAATGATCGCGCCCCACGACTGGGTCGAAAACGCCATCCCCACCTGGCCGCCGCTGGCCGCCAGCGTTGTGGTGAGGAAGGTGCCGAGGGTGACGAACCAGCCACCCCAGATAAAAAACTGCAAAAACATCATCACGCTGAGTCGCGCATTCATTACGTTCATTTCAATCACCGTATTATTTTTATGTCGGTAACAGCGGTAAATCAGTGGTCGTGAAGCCCCAACAGGCGTCGGTTGGATTGCTCGTCAGCGGTCACGCTGGCGAAGTCGTCGAAGGCCTTGCGGGTCTTGGTGATCATGTGTTGTTCGATGAAGGCAGCACCTTCGGCAGCCCCTTGCGCGGCATCTTTCAGACAGCATTCCCACTCGAGCACGGCCCAGCCGTTGAAGTCGTATTGGGTCAACTTGCTGAAGATCGATTTGAAGTCGATCTGGCCGTCCCCCAGCGAGCGGAATCGACCCGGACGATCAACCCAGCCTTGATAACCGCCGTATACACCGGAGCGTGCGTCGGGACGGAACTCGGCGTCCTTCACATGGAACATGCGGATGCGCTCGTGATAGCGATCGATGAACCCCAGGTAGTCCATCTGCTGTAACAGCAAGTGGCTCGGGTCATACAGAATCGCGGCGCGTGGATGATGATTCACCGCCTCAAGAAAGCGCTCGAAAGAGGCGCCGTCGTGCAGGTCTTCGCCGGGATGGATTTCGTAACACAGGTCGACACCGGCCTCCTCGAAACAGTCGAGTATCGGCAGCCAGCGCTCGGCCAGTTCGGCAAAGCCTTGCTCGACCAGACCGGCAGGGCGTTGCGGCCACGGGTAGACGTATGGCCAGAGCAGGGCGCCGGAAAAGGTTGCGTGGGCTGTCAGCCCGAGGCGCTGACTGGCGCGCGCGGCCAGTTTCAACTGGTTGATCGCCCACTCGGTGCGCGCCTGCGGTTTGCCGCGCAAATTCTCTGGGGCGAAGTCGTCGAAGAGGCTGTCGAACGCCGGATGCACCGCGACCAGTTGGCCTTGCAGGTGCGTCGACAACTCGCTGATCACCACGCCGGCCTTGGCGCAAATTGCGATAAGTTCGTCGCAGTAATCCTGACTCTCGGCGGCGCGCTCAAGATCAATGAAACGCGTGCCAAGGGTCGGCAACTGGATGGCCTTGTAGCCTTGCGAGGCCGCCCATTGCGCAATGTTGGCGAGGGAGTCGAAGGGCGCTTCGTCTGCGATGAACTGCGCGAGAAAGATGCCTGGGCCGCGCATGCCGCCAGCGTTCGTTTGATCAGTTTTCATTGGCAGATGCTCCGTTCAACTGGCGAGGTATTTCGCTCCACTTGGCATCACCGCGGTGGTTGGCGATGGCGGTTTCGATGAAGGCCATGCCGCGCAGACCGGCTTCTATACCGGGCACGCCGGGCGCGTCAGGGCCGCTCGCCCCTTGGAGAATTGCCTGCGCGAGGTCGCCGTAAAGATTGGCCATGGCTTCGAGATAACCTTCCGGGTGCCCAGCGGGCAGGCGCATACGCCGGGTTGCAGCGTCACATAGCCATGGCTGGCCGAGGCCGGAACGCAGCACGCGCATGGGTTCGTTCAATGGCCGGTGGATCAGACTGGCGGGCTCTTCCTGACGCCACTCCAAACCTCCCTTGTCGCCATACAAACGAATTTTCAGCGGATTTTCTTCCCCGGCGCACACCTGACTGGCGATCAACACGCCACTGGCGCCATCGGCCATTTTGAACAGCATGGCGGCATCGTCATCCAGTTGGCGGCTGCCGAAGTGCGAGCCGAGCATCGCGCTGATGAACTGGATCGGCTGGCCGGCGACAAACTCCGCCAGCGAAAACGCGTGAGTCCCGATGTCGCCGATGCATCCGCCAATGCCCGATTGCTCAGGGTTGTCGCGCCAGTCGGCCTGCTTGTTGCCTTGTCCGGCGACGTCGGTGCTGAGCCAGCCTTGCGGGTATTCGACGAGGACTTTGCGCAAGTGGCCGATAACGCCGCTGGCGACCATTTCGCGGGCCTGCCAGACCATCGGGTAACCCAGATAGGTGTGCGCCAGCGCGTAGATTCGCTGACTGCTGCTGACGACGCGTTCGAGGTCCTGCACTTCGGCCAAATTGAGCGCAGCGGGCTTCTCGCTGAAGACATGGAAACCGGCGCTCAATGCTGCGCTGGCGATAGGGGCGTGCAAGTGGTTGGGCGTGACGATCACCAGCAGTTCCATGCGCTGATCGGGCGGCAGCATGGATTCGGCGGTGAGCATGTCTTGCCAGGCGTCGTAACAGCGCTGCGCGGGCAGACCCAGTGCGGCGCCGCTGCGCTGATTGTTTTGCGCGTCTCGGCTGAACGCACCGCAGACCAGTTCGAAGCGTCCATCGAGGCCGGCTGCCTGCCGGTGTGCCTGAGCGATGAAGGCGCCTTCGCCCCCACCGACGAAGCCCATTCTTATTTTTCGAGCAGCAGCGATCATGGCAATTGTCTCAGTGGATAGCGCATAAAATGTTAGTGATGTAACCGGTTACATCGCGGGAGAAATTTAGGCTTGAAATGCATGGCTGTCAAACCATGTCTGACGAATGTCGGCGTTTCGGCGCGCGGCGCTGTGCGGTAAGCTCGGCGGCCGATTTGATTGAAAGTGCGAGGCAGACTTGTCCAATATCCGCGAAGTGGCACGGTTGGCGGGCGTCTCGGTGGCAACGGTGTCGAGAACACTGAAGTCCCCTGAGCGCGTACTGCCCGATACCCGCGATCGGGTCATGGCAGCCGTCGAGCAGGCCGGGTATCGGCCGAATCTGATGGCCGTGCAGTTTCGCTCACGCCGAACCGGGAACCTGGTAATTCTGGTCCCGACCATCGCCAACACGTTTTTTGCCCGGGTCATCAGCGGTGCGCAACAGGCTGCGCAAGCCGCCGGCTACAGATTGTTGCTGTGCGACACCCAGGGCCGAGAAGCACTCGAACGCCAGTTCGCCGATCTGGTGTATGCCCATCAAGCGGATGGCGTGATTCAACTGCGCGCCTTCGACCCCTTCGAAGGCTCAACTTCGGGGCAGGATCTGCCACCGATCGTCAATGCCTGCGAAGTGATCCAGCAAGGGCGCCATCCGACAATCAGCCTCGACAACGTCGCGGCCGCCAAGGCGATGACCGAGCATTTGATCGCGCTTGGGCATCGGCGCATCGGCCTGATCAAAGGGTCGAAAGGTAGTCCGCTGACGCGCGATCGTCTGGCAGGATACGAACAGGCAATACGCCAGGCGGGCCTTGCGCTGGACGACGCGCTCGTCTGCCACGGCGATTTCAGTCTGGCGGCGGGCTACGCCGGTGCCGGAAAAATGCTCGCACTCGACGACCGGCCGAGTGCGCTGTTTTGTGAAAGTGACGAGATGGCGATTGGTGCGCTCAAGCGCATCAAGGAGGAGGGATTGCGCGTGCCGGAGGACATTTCGTTGGCGGGATTCGATGATATTCCGATGGCGGCTTACTGCGATCCACCGCTGACGACCATCTCCCAACCGGCGGAAATGTTCGGCGAGAAAGCCGTCGAAATGCTGATTGCGCTGATCGAGAAACAGCCGTCGCCTGCCCGACATGTGGTGTTGCCGTTCCAGCTGACGCCACGGGGCAGCACGGCGCGAATTGAACCGCCTTACTCGGATTCCAGCTTCAACGATTGATACCACTCGGCATACGGCGTGTTGCTCACTTTGTAGCGGTTGTAATCCGCATTGCCGTCGTCCCACCAAACCGGGCCACGTTCGCCCAATGCCACTTTGACGGCTTGCACATGCGCCCTGGCTGTTTTCAATTCTTGCGGGTCACCCAGCAACTTAGCCGCTTTGACTTCGCGTCGCGCTGTCATCAAGTCGTCGACCAGATGCTGGCGTTGTTGCGGGTCCAACGCTGGGTTACTGCATCGCCAAAGCTGTTCTTTGACCACGAAATAACGGCCGTCAGGCGTGGTTGGATACATCTGCTCACCTCTCTGAAGACGCAGGCAGTTCTGGAAACTGGCAGCCCGCGGCGTTATCCAATCGACAATGGGGAGGTGCGGGGATTCAAATCGATGCGTTGGATTGTCCTGTTCAAGTTGACGGTGAAACACTTTTCAGCCGATTTATCCAGCGCTGGGGTGTCAGTAATCTGTGCCCATCTTGAACGCAACAAGAACTTCCCCAACTAAAAAGGACTGCACAGATGAACACGCCAACCTACAACCGCCTCAACAAAGACGACGCCGTAGTACTGCTGGTTGACCACCAGACCGGTTTGATTTCTCTGGTGCAAGACTTCTCGCCAAACGAGTTCAAGAACAACGTTTTGGCCCTGGCCGATCTGGCCAAGTTCTTCGAACTGCCGACCATCCTCACCACCAGTTTCGAACAAGGCCCGAACGGCCCGCTGGTACCGGAACTGAAAGAGATGTTTCCCGACGCGCCCTACATCGCCCGCCCAGGCCAGATCAACGCCTGGGACAACGAAGACTTCGTCAAGGCGATCAAAGCCACCGGCCGCAAGCAGATCATCATCGCCGGCGTGGTAACCGATGTTTGTGTGGCGTTCCCGACGCTGTCGGCACTGGCCGAAGGCTTTGAAGTGTTCGTGGTCACCGATGCCTCCGGCACCTTCAACACCACCGTGCAACAAGCCGCATGGAGCCGCATGACTCAGGCCGGCGCACAGATGATGAACTGGTTCTCGGTAGCCTGTGAGCTGCACCGCGACTGGCGCAACGACATCGAAGGGCTGGGCAATCTGCTGTCGCAGCGGATTCCGAACTATCGCAATTTGATGAATGGTTACTCGGCGCTGACGGCTCAGCAAAAGTAAGTCGATGCTGAAAAACGAAAAGCCTGCCCTGAAAAGCAGGCTTTTTCGTATGTGTTTGATTGAGGATTCGAGCCTTCTTCATAGCGGCTACATGCCAATTAGTAGGGCAGCCTAGCGGAGGGGAAGTGATTGTTCACCCGAGTTGGATAGTAATCCGTTTCAAGCTTGGGATAATTCAGGAGAGTCCGAAGCTATGTTAATGTGCCATTACATTAACGGTATGGAGAGTCGTGATGGGGTGGAAAGGGACTGTACGATCACTGCAAGCGTCAGCACGGAGATCAGAGCGCAATGCTCATCGCCGCCAGCGTGAACTTGAAAAAAGGCATAAAGAATACGCAAAGATGGAGGCGCTGGAACAAGCGGCGTATGAAGTCGATGTGTACGAAAACCACATAGATATACTCCTTTCGATGCACAAGGACTGTGCCGACCCAGTCAAATGGAACCGGCTAATCTCCAATCCCGAGCCGCGACAGCCAATCAATAGTTGTGCTCTCGAACAGCGAGCCACGCATTCGGCTACCACGTATCGTCCAAATTTTTGGGCTCGTATCTTTAAGCTAGAGGCCCGCAAACGCGTAGCGCTGATGGGTAAAGTTCGCGCCGCGCAAGCAGAGGACGAGAGGCAATATCAGGCTCAGTTGGATGAATGGAAGACTGCTCATGCAGAGTGGGCAGAGCAACGGGATATCGCAGTCCGTATCCTAGATGGCGACCGTCAGGCCAAGTTGGACGCCATCGAAGCGTTTGAATCGTTTGCAGAAATCTCACATCTTGGCTCAGCCATTCAGATGATTGTTCACGAAGGTGGTGTTCTAGAAGCGAAAGTCGCTATCCATGGCTCCGACGTGATTCCGAGCGAAATCAAATCTCTTCTGAAAAGTGGCAAGCTTTCTACCAAAGCGATGCCTATTGGCCGGTTCAACGAACTTCACCAAGACTACGTATGCAGCTGTGCCCTTCGAGTAGGGCGAGAGCTGTTGGCAATTCTGTCTGATGAGTTAGTCATCGTCACAGCTCTGGATAACGTGCTCAACGGCTCCACAGGTCATATGCAAGAGCAACCAATTTTAAGTGTTGCTTTCTCTAGATCCACCGTAGACGGGCTCAACCTCGAATCCATTGATCCTTCCGATGCGATGAAAAATTTTGTCCATAACATGAGTTTCAAAAAGGCCGCCGGATTTTCAGCCGTTACAGCCCTTGATGCTCAACGCTTCGCTGAAGCCGTTTAATCAAGTCAACTCTGAATACAGTGAATGAAATGGTAAGCATGAAACAAATCGGCGTGTACGCAGGGGTATTGGGCGCATTGGCATCAGTAGCGGCGCTCTTGCTCCCGACCGAAGCCGTTTCTCCTCTGTCTAAAACTCTGACTGCTCAGCCGCTGAGCCGACGTTGTTAATCGACAGCCTGCCCTGAAAAGCAGGTTTTTGTTTCTTCTACCGTATGAAATCAGAATTGCAAGATAGCCATCATTCGAGAGGCATTGCCCGGTACGTCTTGTACAGCCGCTGAACCTCAGGATCATCCAGACTCTGGTACGTAATGCCTTCCTTATCCAGACCATCCAGCCCCGTTAACCCGCCAATCATTTGCGGCCATTCCTCTCGGCTGGAAATCTCGATGATTAAGGGTGCCAGGTAATCATCCAGATGGCCTTGGAAAGGATCTCGAATCTCTTCGCTGAGCGCCCGCAAGTAGTCATCCTTGCTTGTTTTTGACCAGTCGATGGCGAACTTGGTCCTAAAGCACAGCTCCATGTAAACGAGCAGGATCGTACGGCCATTGCCATCCAGAAAAGGGTGAGCAGAGGCCAGTTGGCCCATTACCTCGCCAGGCCGGTGCGGAAGCGTTTTTTGTTGGCTGCTAGCTCAAGGGCGTATTCGATAGCCCTTTTGATGAGGTCGGGGCGCTCAAATGCCGTGTGATGAGGATCGTCTTGCGATCCCTTGAAAACTGCCAAGTGGGGCACCAGTTCATTCCTGTCTTTCCCCGCCCAAGGGTAAAAACCGGAGAAAAGGATTTCGTGGACTTTGAGGACTGCTGTGTAGTCGATGGGCTTTTTCTTGGCGAGATAGGCAAGAGCGTCGTCGATACTGGCTTCGAAGGAGAGGTGCTCAGACTCCTTTACTTCGATGGGGTCTTTGAGTTTGAGCGAGTTTTGAAGATAACCTTCTGTATCGAAATCGCCGAAGGGGTCGAAGGTCATGCGCTGAGTTGCTTTTTGCAACGCCTTTTTTCCTGCAGGTAGCGTCCTTGCAGGGCCATGATCTCTGTTTTGCTCAAAACACCTTTTCTTTTGAGATTGACGAGCAATTGCTCAACGCCGTCCAGTTCCACGACATCACCCGCCAAGCGTGTGATCGTAACTGCCATACGACTCAGGCTGTCTCGGTCGGCGGTAATCTTGTGTTCTTTGGCGAGCTGGCGAACTTCGGCCGCAACGCTGTCAGTGGCGGATCTGGTCATTTGGAAACCCTCGTTTTCTCCTTCGAAGCATAGCATGCGGCTTTTTCTGTAAGCGTGCAGCATGCGAAGGCGCTGTGTCATTCAACATCTCTTTAGGCTAACACGACCCCTTCGCGAGCAAGCTCGCTCCCACAGGTTTGAACGTTGCTCACAGATCTTCGGACCGCTCAACATCCTGTAGGAGCATTCGAGTGAAACGAGGCTGCGATCTTTTGATTTTGATGTTTGAAAACAAGATCAAAAGATCGCAGCGTGCCGCAGCTCCACACGGGACGGTTTAGGGGATCAAAGCCCTGTCCCTTCCGACAGCAAATTACTCACCCGCGAAACCAGGGTGTCGACCGCAAAAGGCTTGGTCAGCACTTGCATGCCCGGGCCGAGTTGAGCGTTGCCGATGACGGCGTTTTCGGCGTAGCCGGTGATGAACAGGGTCTTGAGTTTCGGGCGGATTTCCCGGCCGGCATCGGCCATCTGTCGGCCGTTCATGCCGCCTGGCAAGCCGACATCGGTAATGAGTAGGTCGATTTGCGCGTCGGAGCGCAGCGTTTCCAGGCCTTCGACGCTGTCGGCTGCATCCAGCACGGTATAGCCGAGTTCGCTGAGCACGTCTTTGAGCAGCATCCGCACGGTCGGTTCGTCGTCGACAATGAGGATGGTTTCGCCTGCTTTGACCAGCGGTGTTGTCGTACTGCGAGTGGCGTCGTGATGCTGTTTTGCCTCACCGCGATAGCGTGGCAGGTAGATGCACATCGTCGTGCCTTGGCCGACGTGTGAATGCACGCGCACCTGACCACCGGATTGTTTGGTGAAGCCGTAGATCATCGACAGCCCAAGGCCTGTGCCCTGGCCGAGCGGCTTGGTGGTGAAAAACGGGTCGAAGGCCTTGGCGATGACTTCTGCGCTCATGCCGGTGCCGGTGTCCGTGACGCAGAGGCAAAGGTATTCGCCTTCGGGAATCTCCAGTGTGCGGGCCGACTCGACTGCCATGGAGCGATTGGCGGTTTCCACCGTGATGCTTCCGCCATCGGGCATGGCATCGCGGGCGTTGATGCACAGGTTCAGCAGGGCGTTTTCCAGTTGGCTGGCATCGACCAGCGCCGGCCACAGATCGGGTGCCACCAAGGTCTTCAAATGAATGCTCGGGCCGACAGTGCGCTGAATCAACTCGGTCATGCCGACAATCAGCGTATTGACATCCGTTGGCCGTGGATCGAGGGTCTGGCGTCGGGAAAACGCCAGCAGTCGATGGGTTAGCGCCGCCGCACGTTTGGTCGCGCCTTGGGCGGTCACCAGATACTTGTCGACGTCCTTGATACGGCCCTGAGCGATGCGTTTTTCCATCAGTTCCAGGGCGGCGGAAATGCCGGCCAGCAGGTTGTTGAAGTCATGGGCCAGGCCGCCGGTCAGTTGGCCGACGGCTTCCATTTTCTGCGATTGGCGCAGTTTTTCCTCGGCTTGCATGAGATCGGCAGTGCGTGCCGTTACGCGTTGTTCCAGAGTGTCGTTGAGCGCGCGCAATGCCGCGTTGGCCCGGTCGCGCTCGGCCTCGACACTGCGCCGCTCTTCTACATCGATGAGCACGCCGGGGAAACGCAGCGCAGTGCCGTCGTCGGCACACTCGACGCGTCCGTTGGCTTCGAGCCAGTTGTATTTTCCATCGGCGTCGCGCACGCGGTACTGATGGGAATAGGCGCCGCCGCGAGCAATCGCTTCGTTGATCGCAGCGATGAGTCCGTCCCGGTCGTCGGGGTGAACGGTCATCACCACTTGTTCCAGGCTCAGGCCTTCGCGGCCCAAAGCGGGGTCGAGGTTGAACACCTTGGCGAACGCTTCATCCACGGTAAAGCTGTCGGTCGGCAGGTCCCAGTGCCAGGTGCCGATAATGGCGCCAGCGGCGAGGGCGAGTTGTACACGCTCGACGTTTTCCCGCGCGAGTGCTTCGCTGACGCGCAGGCGCTCTTCGGCGTCTCGCCGTTCAGTGACGTCATTGAAGAGGATCGCGATTTGCCGGTCGGCCGGGTTGCCGACTTGTACGGCACGCACATCGAACCAGCGTTCAAAGGTGTTGGCGTAACTCTCGAAGTTCGCCGGCTCGCCCGTTTTGGCCACGTGCCCGTAGGTCTCGAACCAGAACTTTTCCAGATTGGGTGCGAACTCGGTCACCCATTTACCGCGCAGATTAACCCCGCATTGACGTTCGAATGCTGGGTTGGCGTCGACGAAGAAGTAATCCACCGGGCGGTCATCGGCGTCGAATTTGACGTTGACGATGGCGAATGCAGCTTCGATGGTTTCCAGAATGGTGCTGAAGCGCTCCTCGCTCAGGCGCAGCGCAGTTTCGGCACTGCGCGAGCGGGTCAGATCGAGCATCGCGCCGATCATGCGTTCGGCGTGGCCGTCGGCATTGCGGATCAAGTGTCCGCGATCGAGCACTTCGGCGTAGGAACCGTCCTGACAGCGGAAGCGATATTCGGCGCTCCAGGTCGATCCGCTGCCGTCGATGGCCGAGCGAATCGAGGTCTCGACGCGCTCACGATCCTGCGGGTGGATCTGGGCAAGGCGCCAGTCGCTCGTTGGCTCGATGGCTGCGGACGGGAATCCATAAGCCTGCTGTAACGCGTCGTTCCAGACAATCTGTCGGGTCTGAAGATCCCAGTCCCAGACCGCATCGCGGGTCGCCTTGAGCGCTAGGCGATAACGTTCTTGCGATTCGAAGAGCGCACGGCCGGCGAGATGCTCCTGGGTGCGGTCACGGAGGATTTTCACGAAACCCAAATGAGATTGATCGTCAGCATAGAGCGGCATCAGTTCGCCCGATGCCCAGAACATCTGACCGCCCTTGCGCAGGTGCCAGCGTTCGTCGCAGGCGCGCCCTTCAAGCAGAGCGCGCTGCATTTCCAGTTCAACACGGCCAGTGGCGCGATCGGCTGGAGTGAAAAATAGCGCAGCGCTTTGGCCGAGCATTTCCTCGGCCGTCCAGCCCATGACATTGACGGCGCCGGCGTTCCATTCGGTAATAATGCCCCGCGGGTCGGTGGCGACCATGGCGAAATCGATCGCGCACTCGAGGATCGCCCGTTGGCGCGCTTCATTGGCGGCGAGCGCCGCTCGGCTGGCGACCAGTTGCGCGGCGATATCGTGCTGGGCGCCGCTGGCGGGTGTTTGTCCTGGGCCAGTTTCCAGCGCCTGGCGCAGACGCACAACCTCTGACTCAAGCGCCTCGCGGGTAAGATGTTTCAGGATTTTCACCACTCACGCCTGATTGATTGTTGTGATCTGAACGCGTTCAACGTGCTGCAAACAAACACTACGGGTCACCCATTGACACGGCGCGCCATGCATAAGTTGCAGGCGTAAAGGGTGGCGCTTGCTGATCTACAACGACTGCCCGTTATCCAGCTTGTCGAGTAGCGATTGCCCGCGTTGCCAAAGGGCCTGCTGTTTGTCTTGCGGCATGCGGTCGAGGTTTTTGTAGAGCATGCCCATGCGGTGATTGCTGCGCAGCAGATTGCCGTGGCGCATCAGAAAATGCCAGTACAGCGCGTTGAACGGGCAGGCGTCGTCTGTGGTGCTTTCGCTCACCTTGTAGGCGCAATCGCGACAGTAATCGGACATTCGCTTGATGTACTGGCCGCTGGCGCAGTAAGGCTTGGAACCCAGGTAACCGCCATCGGCGTGCATGACCATGCCCAAGGTGTTGGGCAACTCGACCCAGTCGAACGCGTCCATGTAGATAGCTAGATACCATTCGCAGATCTCGCTCGGCGCGATGCCGGCCAGCAAGGCGAAATTGCCGGTGACCATGAGCCGCTGGATGTGGTGGGCATAGGCGTGTTTGAGGCTTTGACCAATGGCCTGGCGCATGCAGTTCATCTGCGTTTCACCGGTCCAGTAGAACTCCGGCAATGGCCTGCTGTTACCGAATGCATTGCCCTCGGCGTAGTCGGGCATTTTCAGCCAATAAACCCCACGCACGTATTCACGCCAGCCGATCAGTTGCCGAATGAAGCCTTCGGCGGCATTCAGGGCAACGCCGCCCGCCCAGTAGGCTGACTCGACGTCGCTGCACAACTGCCGCAGGTCGAGCAAACCAATGTTGAGCGCAGCACTGATGCGTGCATGGAACAGGAACGGCTCGTCGCTGGCCATGGCGTCCTGATAATCGCCAAAACCGGCCAAGCCGAAATCCAGAAAGTATTGCCACAGCGCCTGGGCGTCAGCGTGAGTCACCGGGTAGTTGAAGTCATCCAGAGAACCGTAGTGATTGGCGAAGCGATCGCGCACCAAGGCGAGTACTTCCCGGGTGATGGTGTCTGCGCTGAAGTTGAGCGGGTAGGGCGCCTTCACGCCTTTGGGCAGCGACTTGCGGTTGTCGGCATCGAAATTCCACGCGCCACCCACCGGAGTACCGTCGCCATTGAGCAACAGCCTGCTCTTGCGACGCATCTCGCGGTAGAAGAACTCCATGCGCAGCTGTTTTTTACCGGCAGCCCAATCGGCGAACTCGGTGCGAGTGCAAAGAAAACGGCTGTCACTGTGCCAATGGATCGGCAAGCCACAACCCTTAAGCGAATGCTCCAGACGCCAGTCGCCGCATTCGGTCAGGTGCAGTTCGTTCGGCTGTAGAAGCGCTTGCCAGCGCTGCAACTCACTCGGCACAGCGCCGGTGTTCTGCGGATCGTCGAGCCTGACGTACTGCACCCGAAAGCCTTGATCCCGCAACGCCTGAGCAAAATGACGCATGGCGCTGAACACCAGGACGATTTTTTGTGGGTGATGAGGAACATGGCTGGCTTCCTCCATCACCTCAACCAGCAGGACGGTATCGCGTTCGCGATCAAGCCCCTGCAACGAGGCGAGATCGAAAGATAACTGGTCACCGAGGACCAGACACAGGCGGTTAGCAGTATTCAAAACGCGATCAGCCAGATGAGAGGCAATAGGGGTAGCCAGTGGTTTGGGAATCCTTGTTCAGATAGTTGTACGTAATTTAGATTTTGTATAGGTTTTTTCTACTTATCCTGGATACACCGGGTAATCGATATAACCCTCACCATTGCCGCCATACACCGTGGCCGGGTTTAGCGCATTCAGCGGCCAGCCGTTGGCGATTCGCGCGGGCAGATCCGGGTTGGCCATGAACGGTCGACCGAAAGCGACAAAGTCGGCAAGACCGGAGTCGAGCAACTTCGCACCCGATTCGGCGTTATAGCGCCCGGCGTAGATGAACGCGCCGCTGAAGGTGTCGCGCACCGCTTGGCGGAAGGTTTGCGGCATCGCAGGTGCGTCGTCCCAATCGGCTTCTGCGATGGATAGGTAAGCAATGCCGACGTCCTCCAGCACCTTGATCGCTTCTATATAAGTGGTGTGTGGATCTTCTTCGACCAGGCCCAGGTACGTGCGCGCCTCATCGGTGGTGGTGAAAAGCGGTGCGAAACGTACGCCGACCTTCTCCTTGCCAATGCACTCGGCGACGCCCGCCACCACTTCGCGCAGAAAACGCAGACGATTGTGCAGCGAACCGCCGTATTGATCGGTGCGCAGATTGCTGTGGGCGGAGATGAACTGGTTGACCAGATAGCCGTTGGCGCAGTGCAGTTCGATGCCGTCGAAACCCGCGTCCATCGCGTTGCGTGCCGCCTGGATATAGAGCTGGACCAACTCTTGAACTTCATCAGTGCTCAGCGCGCGCGGTGCGGACGGCGGCACCAGTTCACCTGTGCCTGGCGCGGTTTCGATAAATACGCTGACGCGATCAGTAGCCACAGCAGAAGCCGACACCGGCGCCGCGCCACCAGGTTGCAACGCGCTGTGCGACACGCGGCCGACGTGCCAGAGCTGGGCGAAAATCACGCCGTCGACGGCATGCACGGCGTCGGTGACTTTGCGCCATCCGGCAATTTGCTCGGGCGTGTGAATGCCCGGCGTCCAGGCATAACCCTGGCCCCGAGGCTCGATCTGCGTGCCTTCGGTCACCAGCAAACCAGCGCCGGCGCGCTGCTGGTAATACTCGGCCATCAATTCATTGGCGATGTTGCCCGGTTGGGTACTGCGCTGGCGGGTGAGAGGCGGCAGGACGATGCGGTTTTTCAGGGTGTGCAGGCCCAGTTTGGCGGGGGTGAAGAAACTGCTGTGGTTCATGGATTACCTGTTTGGCTGTTTTATTAGACCAGTCGACTATTGACTGAGCGTAAAAAAACGCCGTGTGATACGCGCACGGCGTTCGGAGGGACTTTCCCGCGAGGGGCTTGGCGCGAGCAATCAGCCGAGCATCTTCAGCAGTTTCTCGGCGACCGCTGCGGAACTGGCAGGGTTCTGGCCAGTGACCAATTGCCCGTCGGCCACCACATGCACTTGCCAGTCGGCGACCTTGGAGTAATAACCGCCAAGACGCTGGAACTCGTCTTCGATCAGGAACGGCACGACATCGGTCAGACCAACCGCAGCCTCTTCGGAATTAGTGAAACCGGTGACCTGGCGATGCTGGATCAACGGCTTGCCTTCAGCATTCACAACGTGACGCAGCACGCCCGGCGCATGGCAAACAAACCCATGCGGTTTGTTGCTGCGGTCGAAGGCTTCGATCAAAGCGATCGACTGCTTGTCTTCGGCCAGATCCCACAATGGACCGTGGCCACCTGGGTAGAACACCGCATCGAAATCATCAGCGCGAACATCCGCCAAACGCCCGGTGTTGGCCAGTGCCTGTTGGGCGGCCGGGTCATTGCGAAAGCGATCGGTCTCGGCAGTTTGTGCGTCTGGCTCATCGCTTTTCGGATCCAGAGGTGGCTGGCCACCGGCCGGGGACACCAGCGTGACGTCGGCACCGGCGTCCTTGAAGGCGTAGTAAGGAGCAGCGAACTCTTCCAGCCAGAAGCCGGTTTTCTTGCCGGTGTCGCCAAGTTGATCGTGCGATGTCAGAACCATCAAGATTTTCATGGAGCACCCTTGGGTTGATCAGGTGACGTCGCTGCGCAACGGATTTGCGTAACGGCGACACCGGGAGATGAGTTGTCGGAGCGCAGCATAGATTCCAATTAGACCAGTCGTCTAGTAATTTTTTCTACGCAGGTTTTCCAGTGACAGGTATGGCAAACTTCCGTTCCTCTGAAAT
Source organism: Pseudomonas sp. NPDC098747 (assembly GCF_044760045.1). Lineage (NCBI taxonomy): Bacteria > Pseudomonadati > Pseudomonadota > Gammaproteobacteria > Pseudomonadales > Pseudomonadaceae > Pseudomonas > Pseudomonas sp. NPDC098747. The sequence continues at coordinate 97,593 of NZ_JBIWAL010000011.1, forward strand.
ATACGACTGGTCTATTGTCTGGTACTTTGCGCCCCATGAAACCGACCTACGACGACACCCGCCAACACTTGCTCGATACCGGCCACCGGATGATGGCCGAGAAGGGCTTCACCAGTGTCGGCCTTAACGAAATCCTGCAAACCGCTGGCGTGCCCAAGGGCTCGTTCTATCACTACTTCAAATCCAAAGAGCTTTACGGCCAGGCCTTGCTCGAGGATTACTTTGTCGGTTACCTCGCCGACATGGAGCGGCGTCTGACGCTGCCGGGCCTCACGGCCTATGAGCGGTTGATGGATTACTGGCAGGGCTGGCAGAACCGCTGCACCCTCGAAGGCCATGGCGATGAGTGCCTGGTAGTGAAACTCAGTGCCGAGGTCGCCGACCTGTCCGAGTCGATGCGCCTGACCTTGCGTGATGGCGCCGAACACGTGGTGTCGCGCATCACCCTGTGCATCGAGCAGGGCCAGGCTGAAAACAGCCTTCCCGCAGGCGATGCCCGGCGGTTGGCGGAAACCCTGTATCAGATGTGGTTGGGCGCCAGCCTGCTGAATAAGTTGCAGCGCACGGGGCAGTCGTTGAACACGTCGATGGCGACCACTCAGCGACTGCTGGGCGTTTGAGTTCTGTGGTTGGCTAAAGCGCCGCCCACTCATCGCGAAACTGCAGCAGAAAATCAACGAAGGCCCGCACATGCTGGGGCACGTAACGGCCGTGCGGGTATAGCAAGGTGTATGGCCTGGAGCGACCTTTATAGGGCTTCAGGATCTCGACGAGACGGCCGTCCGCCAACTCCTGTTCGACAATGAATTTGTAGGTCTGGAACACGCCGGCCCCATGCTTGGCCAGCGTTACCCCGCCAAGCACATCGTCAGAGCAGCAATAACCCCCGTGCGAAACAATCTCGCGATCGCTGCCGTTTTCCTGAAACAGCCATGTAATCTGCCGCCCGCTGCTGGGCAGTTCGAACTGGATGCATTCGTGTTCTGCCAGATCTTCCAGAGTTTGCGGCGTACCTGCCTTGCGCAGGTACTCGGGCGAGGCGACCACCACCAGTTTTGCCTCCTCCAGCAGGCGCGCAATCATCGTCGAGTCCGGTTGGGCGCGGACGCGGATCGCCAAATCGTAGCCCTCTGCAACGAAGTCGATATTGCGATTACCCAAGTGGATATCGACGGTGACCTCGGGGTACAGCGCGCGAAATTTTGGCAGCAGCGGCAGGATGCGGTGATGCCCGTAAGTGGTGGGCAGACTGATGCGCAATCGTCCCGCAGCACTGGTCTGTGCGCCCATGACCTCTTGTTGCGCTTCAACCAACTGGGTCAGCGCCTGGCTGCACTGGACGAAAAAGTTTCTGCCCGCCTCGGTCAATCGAATGCTGCGCGTGGTTCGCGTAAAGAGCCGAGCACCGAGCCGTTGCTCAAGGCGCAGAATCGACCGGCTCACCGCTGCCGGTGTCACCCCGGCGAGCTGCGCGGCTGCGGTGAAGCTGCCCGCTTCGGCGGCGAGGCAAAAGAGTTCGATACTGCCCAACTGCAAGTCTTCAAAGTGGCGCTTCATAATCGATTACACCGAGGCTCAACGGACATTTCCTCCCGGTATTTAACACATCAAACGGCACTGCCGGTATAGACCGACGGTGCCGTTTTTTGTCGCAAGGACAACGACTGGATCAATGCCCTGCGCTCTGGCCACCGTCGACGTGGAGGATCTCGCCCGTGACGAAGTTCGCACTGTCCAGATAGAGGATCGCTTGAACGATGTCATCAATCTCGCCCATATGGCCAACCGGGTGGAGGCTGCCGAGCGCTTCGTGGGTTTCCACACCGTGCATTGGCGTCTTGATGATGCCCGGAGAAACCGCGTTGACCCGAATGCCACGCTTGGCGTACTCGATGGCCAGCGATTTGGTTGCCGCGTTGATGCCGCCCTTGGTCAGCGAAGCGAGCACCGAAGGCACGCCGTCAATCGCATGGTCGACCAGGCTGGTGGTGACGCTGACGACGTGGCCGCTACGGTTTTTTTCCATCTCTGCAATGGCCAGTTGGGTGATGTAGAAGAAGCCGCTCATGTTGGTGGCCACGACCTGGGCGTAATCTTCTTTGCTGTATTCGGTGAACGGCTTGGCGACAAAGATGCCCGCGTTGTTGACCAGGGTGTCGATGCGACCAAAACGTGCAACGGCTTCACGGATAACCCGCTCGGCGGTTTGCGGATCAGCGATGTCGCCAGCGACGGTGAGAATATCCGGGTCTGACGATGGTTTGACGGAGCGGGACGTCGCGACAACCTGATACCCGCGATCACGAAAACCCTTGACCAGGCCAGCGCCAATGCCTTGCGAGGCGCCAGTGATTACTACAACTCTATTGGACGTGCTCATGATGAATTCCTCATTGATTCGATAGTGATTGAGTAGAAAAATCTTCAAATATCAGGCGTGAGAAGCCTCTCGCGCCGCCTGCCGTTGCGCTTGCTGGCGCATTAAACGCGTTGAAAAAACAAGGCGCCCGTACGGCTCATGACTTCTCGTCTGCTAACTGTTGCCGGTACTGCGTGGTCGTCATGCCGGCGTAACCCCAGTTATCCGTGTCGACTTCTTCGATCACGATGTGCGTGAGTTTTGGGTCCTTGTTGAGTACCCGCTCCATCGTCTCGGTGATTTCCTTGATCACCTGAGCTTTCTGCTCCCGAGTAACACCGTCACGGGTGATGCGTACGCTGATGAAAGGCATTGGAGTAACTCCATTAGCCAGCCTGTCGGGATGATGGGCTGCTGTTGGAGTGAACTTTAAGAAGTTGCGCGCGATTGATAAATACGCCATGAGGTACATCATTTGTGATGTGGTGTATCAAATCGAGCGGGTCGAATCCTGCGTGATTTATCTCGGCATTGCTCGCCGTGCTGCGCAAACTTGGCATTATCGAAGTGCGCAAGAAGTTGCGCAGTGCTTCTGTGTTTTTATCCGTGAAATGCTCTGAATGCCACGCCCTGTAAGGCCTACAGCCAAGTGCGCAACTTCTTGCGCACCACTGCGCAAGAAGTTGCGCACTTTTCCTTGTTTAAGTTGGTTGAAATGACGATGGCGGAGGGGGAACTTGTTTAAAGCATTGATCAGTAATGGCTTTGTGATGTCTGGCACGAAGTTTGATATTAAATCGTCACCCAAACAGGCAATGGTGCTTGTCGGTCGTGTGTTTCAAGCAAGGAGCACATCCCCATGGCAACACGAGCGTACATGTCGGTTACCGGTGAAAAACAAGGCCTGATCACTGCAGGCGGATTCATTGCCGACTCTGTTTGCAACGCCTACCAGAAAGGCCACGAAGACCACTTCATGCTTTGACATAAAGAATTCTTACAGGCGCCAATCTGATTGACTGGCGTTCGACGCAGCACTGTGCGAGGAACAAGGGATGTTCTCACCGGCCAACCAGCCTCATTTCAATCTGACCATCGATGGCATCGACAGCGATTTCCAGGTGCTGTCATTCACTGGTCGGGAGGCACTCAACACACCCTTCGAGTTCGAACTGGAACTGGTCAGCGAAAAGGCTTCGATCAACCTCGAAAGCGTGCTGCATAAACTGGCGTTTCTTCAGCTGTCGCCGACCGGTACCGGCATTCACGGGCTGGTCTACAGCATCGCCCAGGGCGAGGCCGGCAAGCGTCTGACGCGCTACAAGATCTCCCTGCGCCCGCAACTGGCGTACCTCGCGCACCGGGTCAATCAGCGGATCTTCCAGCAGATGACCGTGCAGCAGATCATCAGCAAGGTGTTGGAAGAACACGGCATCCTCGCCAGCGATTATCACTTCCAACTCAGCGCGATTTACCCCGAGCGCATCTACTGCGTGCAGTACGACGAGTCGGATCTCGACTTCATCCAGCGTCTGTGCGAGGAGGAGGGGATTCACTACCACTTTCAGCACACCGCCAGCGGCCACAAACTCACCTTCGGTGATGACCAGACGGTGTTCCCCAAACTGGCGCCCGTGGCCTATCAGCAAGACTCCGGGCTGGTCGCGGACAAACCGGTGGTGAAGCGCTTCGGCCTGCGTCTGGCCACTCGCACCAGCCGTACCACACGGCGCGATTACGACTTCGTCAAACCGAAGATCGAGCTGGAAAGCGATGCCAAAAGCAGCGCCCAACCGGATCTTGAGGACTACGACTACCCGGGCCGTTTCGTGGATCGCGACCGTGGCAAGCACCTGGCCAATCGGGCACTTGAACGTCATCGCAGCGACTATCGACTCGCCGAAGGCAACAGCGATCAGCCGATTCTGGTCAGCGGACATTTTCTCACCCTGACCGAACACGCCAACCCGACGTGGAACGACTTGTGGCTGCTCACTGAAATCTTCCACGAAGGCAAGCAGCCGCAAGTGCTGGAAGAGTCGGTGACCAGCGACACCACCGACGACAAGGACGATTTTCACCAAGGCTACCGCAACCGCTTCAGCGCGATCCCGTGGGACGTGCCATACCGTCCGCCGCTCGATCACCCGAAACCGAAAGTCCTCGGCACCCAGAGTGCCGTGGTCTGCGGCCCCGAGGGCGAAGAGATCTACTGCGACCAGTACGGTCGGGTGAAGGTGCAGTTCTTCTGGGACCGCGAAGGCAAGCACGACGACATGACCAGTTGCTGGATGCGCGTCGCGTCGAGCTGGGCCGCCGAAACCTTCGGTTCGATCAATATTCCGCGAGTCGGCATGGAAGTCTTGATTACCTTCCTTGAAGGCGATCCCGACCAGCCGCTGATCACCGGTTGCCTGTACCACGGCGCTAATCTGCCGCCGTACAAGCTGCCGGATTTCAAGACCCTGGCCACGGTCAAGAGCAAGGAATACAAGGGCAGCCGGGCCAACGAACTGAGGATCGACGACACCACCAGCGAGATCAGCATCGCGCTGCGCAGTGACCACGGTGCGAGTGCGATCAACCTCGGTTATCTGACCCATCCACGCCCGAGCGGTGGTCAGCCGCGTGGCGAAGGTTTTGAATTGCGCACCGACCGCCATGGTGCGGTGCGTGCGGCCGCCGGCTTGTTGATCACCACCGAGCCACGTCCGAACGAATCGAAACATCACAAGGACCTGCCGGAAACCGCCGAACGCCTCGCCACCGCGAGCGATCAGCAGGACGGCTTCGCGGTGCAGGCCAAGGAATTGCAAGCGCAGGAAGCGGGCGATCAGGACGACGTGGCCAAGGCCTTGCACGCACAGCATCAAGGCGTGCTCGGCAGTGGCCCGGCGAACATGACCGCCAACGAGTTTCCGGAATTCACTGAGCCGCATCTGGTGCTCGCCAGTCCCGCCGGCATTGCGTTAACGACGCCACGCTCCAGCCACATCGCCACTGGCGAACACTTGGCATTGAGCAGCACCGGCCACACCAGTCTCTCCATCGGCAAACGCCTGCTGGCCAGCGCCAGTCGCGGCATGCGCCTGTTCGTCCAAAGCATGGGCTGGCGTCTGGTGGCGGCGTCCGGTGACATCGACGTGCGGGCGCTCAAGGACAGCATCAATTTGCTGGCCAAACTCAACATCACCGCCAATGCCGACCGCATCACCATCACCGCCAAGACCGAACTGGTGATCCAGGGCGGTGGCAGCGCCACGACCTACAACGCCGGCGGCATCACCCACGCCACCAGCGGCCCGTACACGGCGCATGCGGCGAACTTCGCCTACACCGGGGCGAAAAGTCTGGCCGGGGTGTTCCCGGAACCGCCGAAACCGGGAAAGGGCAATCTGGAACTGTTCAACCAGTACGCCGGGCGCCAAGGCATCAAGGAAGGCGATTACGAAGTCATCGACGCCTTGGGCAAAAGCATCAAGGGCAAGCTCGACGCCAAGGGTTTCGCCAGCGTCTCTGGCGCCGCACCGGGGCCAGCGCGCGTGCTGTTCGGCAAGGATCCGGCGGACACCTGGAGCGATGGCAGTTATATCGGCAAACCCGAATGGCCGCTGAATCCACCGGGCGCGGAAGACGTGCCGGGGCAGGTGCAAGCGATGGTCGCGCAGGTCTTGCCGAGCAAGAGTTGGGACATGTTGGAGAAGGGCAAGGACATGGCACAAACAGGGATGAGTGCGATGCAGACCGCGCAGGGCGCAATGCAAACGGCGCAGCAGGTAAAAGGCGCAGTGCAGGGAGGAGTGGCCGGATTGCCGAAACTGGCGAGCGCGGCGATGCCGAACGCATCAAGTCTCCTGGCTATGGCGAGCAAGACGGGCAAATTGCCGAGCCTGCCAGCGCCGACGCTGCATGAACCTTTCTTGAGAAGTCCAGGCCTGTTGAAGGGAGGGATGCTGTCATGACGACTGAAGCAGCTGTTGCAAAACGCGAAACGCAGGTCGCGGTGGTACCGCTAAATCAGATCCAGGTCGTGGATGTCGGGCGCGATGCGGCGAAATTCGACGCATGGCTGCAAGAGGTCAGCGGCGGTTACGTGACGCTCGAGCGAATCAAATATGTCGCCGGGGCGTTACCGATCGTGGGCAATATCATGGCCCTGGTCGATGTCCTGAATGACATTGCGGTTCTGTCCAGAAGCGAGAAACGCGACCCCCTTGACTGGGTCAGTCTGGGCGTCGATCTGATCGGCGTTATCCCGGTTCCGGCAAACATGGCCGCCGCACGCATGAGCTTGCGCCCAATGCTTTACCTGGTAAGGCAGGAAATGAAGGTCGCCGGCAAAGCTGTGCTGGGAGACGCTTTGATCACCGTGGTTGCCGGGCACCTGAACGCGACCATCGTTGGCGAAATCGATGACTTCGTGAAAACCGCACAGTCTGCGTTGCCGGACTTGCTTGATAAGGCCGGACAGAAAGGCGAAGAGTTCCTGAAGCAAATCGCCAAGGGCCTGAACGCGGTGGTCGATGGCGATCTCGATGCGGCAGAAGACCTTGGCAAAGCACAGAAAAAAGTAAGTGGTGTTGGCGGGCAACTGCTCCACGATCCTACCAAGGCAATCAGCAACATTTTTGATGCCGCCTGCGATGTCTACAAGGCTGCCGGTAAGGGTGCGATCAACAGTGCTGCGAAACTTCTCGTGCGAAAAGATGCGCAGAAACTTGTGCATCGGCAGACGGCGCAACTGGTCGCTATGGGCCCTGAGCTGCGGGCTCAGCTGAAAAAGCTTAGTAATCCGAACATGCAATACTCCATCGGCGCGCTGCTGATCATATTGGCCAAGGCAGTCGAGGCGTGGAGGGCACGCAACAGACGTGGAGTGACCGGTCACGTCAAGGTCGGCGGTACCAGTCGGGCAAGGCATCGGCTGGGGGAAGGCCGCACCGAAGTCAGAAAGACTGAAGTGCCTGCGAAGAAAAAACCTAACGCCGAGAAGAATGGTACTTGTCCGGGTACCTGCGACAGCATCAGCTTTGCAATGGGCTCGGAGAGCATCGAACACACGGATTTCACGCTGGCCGGGCCATTTCCGATCGAGTGGGTTCGTACCTACAGTTCAGATCTGCAGGCTTATGATCAGGACGTGTCAGGTGCTCGCTGGATCACACCTTTCACCACTCGGTTCGACCTGGTCGAAGACGGTTTGCTTTTCCACGATGCTGATGCTCGCAGTCATGAGTACCCGTTGCCCAAAGTCGATCAGTTCCATTACGACGCCATTGAAAACATCACCGTCGTGCGGCTCAGTGACGACAAGTTGATGCTTTGTCGGGGTTTTGAACGCAAGGAAACCTACCTGCGTCGCGGCCAGCAATTTTTGCTCATTAGTGTCGAGTTACGCAGCGGCGCTGGACTCATGCTGCATTACGAGCATCGTCACGGTGATCGAACCGTTCTCTCCGACCTGATTACTTATGAGGGAGACCTGAGCAACGTCCAGATGCATCTCGGTACGATGATCGACGAGCGAGGACGTTTGACCGGTCTTTGGGAGATTCGCGACGGGGCGCCGCAGCGCCAGCTCTGCTCCTACACCTACGATGTCGAAGGCGACCTCATTCAAGCGCAGGATGAAAACGGTGCCGCCTGGAATTACCAGTATCAGCATCACCTGATCACCCGTTACACCGATCGCACTGGCCGGGGAATGAACTTGCAATGGCGAGGTGACGGTCCCGACGCCAGGGCCATACGCGAGTGGACGGATGATGGCAGCTTCGATACGCGTCTTGAATGGGATGAAAACATTCGTCTGGTGTATGTCACGGACGCGCTCGGCCACGAAACCTGGCACTACTACGACAGCCTCGGTTACACCTATCGCATACGCCATGCAGATGATCGATCCGACTGGTTCTTCCGTGACGAGGCGAAAAATGTCATTCGTCACGTCCGGGCCGACGGTCGTTCAGAGCGCTACAGCTATGATGAGCGGAGCAATCTTCTCGAGCACATCCGTGCCGACGACACCGTGGTGCACTACGCCTACGACGATCTCGACCAACTGATAAAGATCAGCGATGCCGAGGGAGGTCAATGGGTGAAGGTCTATGACGATCGCGGCAATCTCGTTGAAAGCGTTGATCCGCTCGGCAACAAGACCGAATACGCGTACAGCCCGGCGAGCCTGTTAATCGCTGTCAAAGATGCCAACGGTAACGAAAAAAAGCTCGGTTACAACCCCGCTGGGCAGTTGGTGGAGTACGTCGATTGCTCTGGCAAAACCAGCGCTTGGGAATACAACGAGCGCGCGCAAATGGTCTGCTTTACTGACGCTGCCGGACACAGTACCGAATACGAGTACAGGGCCGGCCAACTGGTGTTGATCAAACACCCGGACAACACCGAAGAACGTTTCGAACGCGATGCTGAGGGGCGTTTGCTGGCACACGTTGATGCTCTGGATCGTTGCACTACCTGGCGTTACACCGCTGCCGGTTTGATTGCCGAGCGGATCGATGCGCTCGATCAGACCGTTCGCTATCGCTGGGACAAGCTCGGTCGTCTGATCGCGCTGGAAAACGAAAACGAACGCCGCGCTCACTTCAACTACGACCCAATCGGGCGGTTGCTCGAAGAAACAGGTTTCGATGGTCGCTCCACTCGCTATCAGTATGAGCCTGAATCGGGACGATTGGCCCGCATCTACGACGCAGAACGTTGCATTGAGCTTCGCTTCGATCCGATGAACCGTGTCATCGAACGCAAGGCAACACTGGCTGATCAGCAGCAAACTGAAACTTTCGCCTACGACGGCAACGGTAACCTGATCATGGCTGGCAATACGGACAGCCGACTGCAATGGTTCCATGACCCAGCGGGCAACATACTGCGTGAGCACCAACATTATCTGGGGCTGGAAAAGCCGATGGTTGCCGTTTGGCAGCATGAGTACGATGCGCTTAACCAGCGGATTGCCACGGTTCGCCCAGACGGGCATCGCGTCAGTTGGCTCACTTACGGCAGTGGGCACTTGCTGGGTGTGCGCCTGGATGATCACGAACTGGTCGGTTACGAGCGTGATGACCTACATCGCGAAATCGTCAGGCATCAAGGTAATCTCTTGCTGCAAACGCAGAAATGGGATCCTGCCGGACGTCTGCTGGAGCAGGTGCTGGGGCGCACTGATGACAAAGCCGTGCTGCTCAAAAGGGACTTTAAATACGACGCTGCGGGTCAACTGATCGATATCAATGATAGTCGTCGTGGGCCGTTGTCCTATCGCTACGATCCTGTCGGCCGACTGATCAGTGCTGTATCGCGCCTTGGGGTGGAAACCTTTGCGTTCGATCCGGCTGGCAATCTTCTGGATGACAAGGCTTCGCAAGTCAACAGGCCTCTGGATCAGACTTCGTCACGCAGCAAACTCCTCGACAACCTGCTGCGTGAGTATGCGGGTACGCACTACGAGTACGACGCACGCGCAAATCTGGTCAAGCGTTGGCACAACGGCAGTTCTTGCCAGATGCAATGGGACCTGTTCGACCGTCTGGTGCATTTCGAAGACGACAGTCTGGCCGTGGATTATGCCTACGATCCACTCGGCCGCCGCCTGTATAAAAATTCCAGCGCCCACTATCAGCAGCGTCCAGAAGCCGGGTCGCTGTGGAACCGCAACGAACATGCGCGCAAACAGCGTGAGCATGGTTGTGGCTTCACACTGTTTGGTTGGGACGGTGACAATCTGGCGTGGGAAAGCAGCCCGGCTCAACAGGACGGTGACACTGGTCGAACTGTCCACTATGTGTTTGAGCCCGGCACTTTCACACCCGTTGCACAGGCGTTGAGCCACAAGCCGATTCGTCTTGTCGATCAACCGACCTATGACGATATCTACACACCGCAAGAGGATCCGTTGTGGAATCACGCACCCATTGCCCAAGCGTTTGACCTGATCGCCTGGTATCAGTGCGATCATCTCGGAACACCGCAAGAACTCACCGATGAGCAAGGGAGCGTGGTATGGAGCGCGCAGTACAAGGCATGGGGTCGTGCGATCGAACAGCGCTCCTCTTGCGGCCATCAACAAGGGCTGACTAACCCGATACGCTTCCAGGGGCAGTATCACGATCATGAGACCGGCCTTCATTACAACCGGCATCGGTACTATGATCCTGAGGTCGGGCGCTTCATATCCCGCGATCCAATCGGTTACGCCGGTGGTATCAACTTCTACCTGTATGCGCTCAGTCCTACCCAGTGGGTCGATCCGAATGGTCTCTGCAGCAGGAAGCTTGATCGAGCGCTCCGTGGCAAGCCATTTGACAGGATGCAAGCTCACCACCTCATTCCCGAAGAAATCTGGGGTCGGCAGGCAAGCTTTTTCGCAGATATTGGGATGGGAGATGATCGGGATAAAAAGGCAAACGGTCTATTGATGCCTGACAGTGCAGCCCAAGCGAAGAAAACCAAGCGCGTTTTCTATCATTGTGGTTCGCATGGTACGGTTTACAGCCCGATGGTAGACAACATGGTCACGAAAGTTCGGAAAAAATATGAGGCCGATGTCATTGATGAAGCGCAGGCGCGTACGGAGATTTCAGCAATTCAAACCCGGTTAAGAGCGAGCCTGTCGAGGAAAGGGAAGAGACAAATCAGACTTGGATAAGCAGGAGTAGATATGGAATATTACGTACTTTCCCAAAAGGAAGAGCCTGGCTGTCCAGCTGGCTTGTTGCATGCGGATCTATTTGATAAGTTTTACCCAAATACAAAGGGTGTTGAATTTGGTTTTTCCCCTTGGTATGCGGAGAAGATTAATTACAAGGTTCATACCCCCTACCCAGAGGGTATGGTGCTGATATCGAAAGACAAACATTATGATTTCGATATTCGCAGTGTTGCGCGCTTTTATATAGTCAGCGATGATTTCATGGCTGCTTGCAAAGGCCTTGATGTCGAAGTTGCAGATTGCGTGGCAATTGAGGTTGTGTCGAAAAGTGGACAGCCCATTTCCTCCAGGAAATATAATGCGGTTCTTTTTAAAGAACTGGACGCGCGCTCGGATACAGATCCTGCTTCGACTTTCATTGAGGAGGATGGGTTGATTTTCAGGTTCAAGAAGTTGATGTTGCCTGAGTCCTTCAAGAAAGATTTATTTAAGTTCAAAGGGTTAATCTCAGGCAGTAATACGCTGATTTGTTCTGGCGCTTTCAAAGAGCGCGCAGCAGGTCTTAAAGGAATAGAATTTACGCCTTTAGAGAATATAATCTGGTCGACTGTAAAACCGATTTGAAGATCGCGCAGGATGTACAGCGGGAGCGGTGAAAGATGTTGGGTTCACTTCCTATCCGGAATTAGACGAATTTAGAAGCTTGTTCAAATAAAATAGCGGCCTACCCGATAGTCAAAGGAGTGACAACATGAAAGACGCCATTCGTCTCGGCGATTCCACCACTCACGGTGGCAAAGTGCTCGAAGCCTTCTCCCGGACCGATCTCAACGGCAAGCCCATTGCCGGGCTCGGCCACAAAGTCAGTTGCCCGCTGTGCAAAGGGATTTTTCCGATCATCGAAGGCAGCAGCACCTACACGGTCGATGGCACGCCCATCGCGCTCGACGGCATGAAAACTGCCTGCGGAGCTGCGTTGATTGCCAGTGGCCCGAAAGGCGCGGTCGTCAACTGAGTCTGGGGCAAACTGTCAGTTCGCCCGATAGACACTGCAAGCAAACAATCCGGTTTCATCTTTTAAAGGAATAAACATGAAAAACACCGCTTTGATCCTCGCACTCACCGCCGCTTTCGGCACCTTCAATGTCGCCCACGCAGAAGTACCGAACGCCGCCCAGCTGAAACAGATGTACGACACCGGACGCAATATGTCCGGCCTGATCAAGCATTGCGTCGACAAAGGCTTCCTGAAAGCTGACAGCACCGAAAACGCCAATAAGATGGCGGCGTTTGTTGAAGGTATTCCAGGGTTAGAGGACAAGAGCGCGGGTGACAAGAACGAAGCCAACGGTCGTAAGGGCCAAGTGCTTGCGAGTGGTAAATACGAGAGTCTGAAAGACAACCTGCCACCAAATCTGAATCTTCAGCAGTGGTGCGAACAGGCGGATCAAGGCATGCGTCAGGGATTGCAGCGTGCCGGGCTGTAATCCAGATCGATCTGATTATCCGTATTGCAACGACGCTCGCTGATTCGCGAGCGTTGTTCATTTCAGCGGTCCAGCGCAGCATCAACAATCGCGTTTGGGGAAAACAACGGCTTGCCGATCAGGCCTTTCAGGCGTGCCATTCAAGCCAATAAATCAGTGATCCATTGTGCTTGTTGCGCGATCTCTTGCACCTTCGCCTCGGGCAACGTCTGCCGCGCTCGGGCGAACTGGCTCAGGGTCTTTTGTTTCTCGCGATGGATGCGTTGCCACTTGCTCAGGAACGCCGGGCTGCGTGCCTGCATCTGCAGTGGCCCGAAGTACAACTCTGGACCCGTGTAAACGACGGGTTCTGCGCGCTCGGCGACGATGATTTCGTAGTAGAAGCGGTTCTCATGCAGCAGTTCTTCGCAAAGGATGCGGTAGCCGTTGTCCATCAGCCATTGGCGCAGGGGTTGTTCGCCGCCGTTGGGTTGCAGGATCAGGCGTTCGGCGCCGCTCAGATGCGCTTTGCCGCTGTCGAGAATGTCGCGGATCGTCTCACCGCCCATGCCGCAAATGCTGATCGCGGTGATCCCGTCGCCAGGCTCGATTGCCGCCAGACCGTTGGCATGACGCACGGTGATTTGCTGCTCAAGATCGTTCTCGCGTACCGTGCGTTCAGCCGCGCGAAACGGCGTCAATGCCACTTCGCCAGCCACTGCCGCTGCAATCACGCCACGACGCATCAGGGCCACCGGCAGATAACCGTGATCCGAGCCGATATCGGCCAGCCGCGCGCCAGCGGGCACGTGCGCCGCTACGCGCTCTAGGCGCATGGACAATGTGTGTTCGTTCAACGACAACCCCTGTTCAACACTAACCTGCGGCATAGATGGCCGCAAAAGGGGTGCGACTTTGTCGAGCTATGCGTTGCCTGTCAAATCCCGGCGACAAGGACCACGTTGCGACCCGTTGTGATGTAGTGCATTCCTTTGGAAGCTCGCCTGATCCTGTGCGTTGTTGTGACGTTGTACGGACAGACGAGCGCGGCGATTGCGGGTAATCTGCCGGCTCGCTGACTAAAACAAGATAAAAGCAGGAGTCATTGATGCAACCGATCCGTCTCGGTCTGGTGGGCTACGGCAAGATTGCCCAGGATCAACATGTCCCGGCGATCAACGCCAATCCCGGATTCCAGTTGGTATCTGTCGCCACACAGGGCAAGCCTTGCGCCGGCGTAGAGAATTTTCAGTCCCTGAGCGAGTTGCTCGCCAACGGCCCGCAGGTTGATGCAATCGCGTTCTGCACACCGCCACAAGGGCGCTTTGCTTTGGTGCAAGAGGCGCTGGCTGCAGGCAAACATGTGCTGGTGGAAAAGCCACCGTGCGCCACATTAGGTGAGGCGATGGCGTTGGTCAGCCTGGCCGAACAACAAGGCGTCAGCGCCTTGTTCGCCTGGCATTCCCGCTACGCCCCCGGCATTGCCGCCGCCCGCGACTGGCTCGCCACGCGCACTTTGCAAAGCGTGCAGATTGACTGGAAGGAAGACGTGCGAAAATGGCACCCCGGCCAGACCTGGATCTGGCAGCCGGGCGGTCTCGGCGTCTTCGATCCGGGCATCAATGCCTTGTCGATTGTCACGCACTTGCTGGCGCTGCCGTTGTTTGTCGAGTCCGCTGAACTGCGCGTTCCCGAGAACTGCCAGTCGCCGATTGCCGCGTCGATCAAAATGTCCGACGCGCGCCACCTCGATGTGCGCGCCGAGTTCGACTTCGACCATGGCCATGACGAACTCTGGAGCATCGAGATTCGTTGCACCGAAGGTGTTCTGCGCCTGGACAATGGCGGCGCGCTGTTGAGCATCGACGGCGAACGCCAGGCCGTTTCGGAGGAGGGTGAATACGCGGCGGTGTATCGGCACTTTCAGCAACTGATTGGCGACAAGGCTAGTGATCTGGATCTGCAACCGTTGCGATTGGTGGCGGACAGTTTCTTCGTCGGCAGTCGCGCCTCAGTCGCCCCCTTCTACGACGCATAACCCAAACGCGGTCACAAAAAACCGCCGTCCCGGTTGATCGGGACGGCGGTTTTTTGCCTGATGGCACTGCGTTGCTTATTCGTCAGCCTTCGCGAGCAAGCTCGCTCCCACATTGGAACGCTCGCATTTGAGATTTGGTCAGAAGCGCGCCAGTCGATAAGCCTCGCTGCACGGCAGGTCTTTGGGCGGTTTTGTGGTTGCCGCACCCACCATTCCCACAATCATCTCCGCCGTCACCGCCGCCTGCGTCAGCCCCAGATGTTGATGCCCAAACGCAAGCAACACCTTGCCACCGCAGACCTGATCAATCACCGGAAGCGAATCCGGCAATGACGGCCTGAACCCCATCCACGGTGTCGCCGCTTCAGCACTCAGATCGTTGCGGAACAACCCCTTGCTCAACCGATGCAACTGCCACGCGCGTTCCATCTTCGGTGGCTGTTCAAGCCCTGCGAACTCAACGGTACCGGCCAGCCGCAGTCCCTCGGACATCGGCGTCATGATGAACTTGCGTTCCATAGAGGTCACGGGGAAGGGCAGTCGGTTGTGTTCCGTCGGCAGCATCAGGTGATATCCACGTTCGGTGTCCAGTGGCACGTTCTTGCCAGTGAGTGCGGCGGTTAGTTTCGCCGAGTGCGCGCCGCAGGCGATCAAGACGCGGCTTGCGGTCAAACCACCGTTGCCGGTGATCAGCGAAACACCGTGCTCCTGCACATATCCGCCCTGAACCCGCTGCTTCACAAAACTCACGCCGCTGGCCTTGGCTGCATTGACCAACTCGCAAACCACGCGATAAGGATCGATGAAATGCCCGGTGCGCGGGAAGAACAAACCGCCCTGAATCCGCTCGCTGAGTTGCGGTGCGGTGTCCCGAATCGCATCTGCCTGCCAGAAATCGACGGGTACCTGCTGTTGACGCAAGCGCGCCTGAAGCGCTTCGATGGCCTGAAGTGATTCCGCACGTTCGAATACCAGCAATGAACCGTCGACTTTCAGCAGGTCGGGACGCTCGATGTCGCTGAGCAAGCGATGCCACGCAGCGAGGCTGCTTTCGTTGAGCGCCCGCAGTCCGGCGACGGTTTTCTGAAAAGGTTCGGTACGCAGATTCAACAACAGCCGTGTGAACCAGGGCAGGGCGCGGGGCATGTACTTCCAGTCCAGGCGCAACGGCCCCATTGGGTCCATCAACATGGCCGGCAAACGCTTGAGTATCGACAGGTCGGCAATCGGAAACACTTGTTCGGTCGCCAGATGCCCGGCATTGCCGAACGATGCGCCGTGGCCCGGTTCCTGTTGGTCGATGACGACGACGCGCAAACCTTGGCGCGCCAGACGCAATGCGCAGGCAACGCCGATGATGCCGGCGCCGACCACCGCGATGTCGTACGAGGCGTTATCGGACATGGTTCTGCGCTTCCCTTTGCCCGTCGAGCAAGCGCTGCAACCGTAGCGGATTGGCCTGTTTCAGCGCGCCAGGCAGCAAGCTGTCCGGGAAGTCCTGATAGCAGACCGGGCGCAGGAACCGGTGAATCGCTGCGGTGCCAACCGAGGTGGTGCGCGAGTCGGACGTGGCCGGAAACGGTCCGCCGTGAACCATCGCCTCACACACCTCGACGCCGGTAGGCCAGCCATTGACCAGCAAGCGACCGGCCTTGCGTTCCAGTGTCGGCAACAATGCGCGGGCCTGCTCAAGGTCTTCGTCGTCAAGGTGCAAAGTGGCGGTGAGTTGGCCTTCCAGATGCTCAATCACTTGACGAACTTCATCGTCATCGCCGCATTGCACAAGCAACGCCGCCGCGCCAAACACTTCGGCCTGAAGGCTGTGATCGGCCAGAAAATCCCTGGCTTGGGTGGTGAACAGCCGGGCCTGGCACTGATTCGGCCCTGTGCTGATCTGACCCTCAGCGGACAATTGCGCACGTGGGTTTTCAATCAACGCATTCACGCCAGCCTCATAGGCATTGAAGATCCCGGGCGTCAGCATCGTTTGCGCCGGGCTGTGTCGTAACCGTTCGGCAGCGGCAGCGATAAAGCTGTCCAGCGCGGGACCCTTACGCGCAATCAACAGCCCGGGATTGGTACAGAATTGCCCGGCCCCTAGCGTCAGCGAAGCAACGAACCCTTCAGCGAGCGCTTGCGCGCGATTGTGCAACGCCGCCGCAAACAGCAGCACCGGATTGATCGAACTCATTTCCGCATACACCGGAATCGGCTCCGGCCTTGCCTGCGCCGCTTGAACCAGCGCCAGACCACCGCTGCGCGAACCGGTAAACCCCACGGCTTTGATGCGTGGGTCGGTGACCAGCGCAATGCCCACTTCGCGCCCGGAACCGTACAGCAACGAGAACACGCCTGGCGGCAGACCACAGGCTTTTACCGCCCGCGCCAGCGCATGGCCGACCAGCTCACTGGTGCCTGGATGCGCGCTGTGAGCCTTGACGATTACCGGACAACCGGCGGCCAGAGCTGATGCCGTGTCACCCCCGGCCACCGAAAATGCCAGAGGGAAATTGCTCGCGCCAAACACCACCACCGGGCCTAGCGGTACCTGACGTTGACGCAAGTCCGAACGCGGCAGCGGCTGACGCTGCGGTTGCGCGGGATTGACGCGCACGTCCAGCCATTCACCGGTACGCACCGTGCGCGCAAACAGACGCAGTTGCTGACAAGTTCGCCCGCGTTCGCCAAGTAAACGCGCACGGGGCAGGCCGGTTTCTGCGGCGGCGCGGTCGATCAGTTCATCGCCAAGGGCTTCGATTTCGTCGGCAATGGCTTCAAGAAATTCGCTGCGGGCATCCAGCGTTGTTTCGCGAAAGCTGTCCAGCGCCGCCCAGGCCAAGGCACAGGCCTGTTCGACATGCGCGGCCGATCCGCCGGCATAGGCCGGTTCCAGCACTGTATTCGTGGCCGGGTCGATCCCGCGAATGGCTTCACGATTGCCCGCAATCCGTTGCTGCCCGATCAGCATGTGGCCCGTCAGAGTCATGGTGTCTTCCTGATGAGAAAAAAGTGCCCGCCGCAAAACCCGGCGGGCAAGAAAGCGAAGGCTGGGGTCAGGCGAAGTTCTGTTCCGCCGACCAGTTCTCGTACCAGTGGCGGAACAGCGCGTACTGGTTTTCTGCATAACGGCGCTGGGAGTCGCTCAACGCATCGGTTTCGTTGAAATGCAGGGTGTATTCCTTGTCGCCGTTGAGCACCATCAGGTGTTTGTAATACAGCACCAGATCGCAGCCCTCGTCGAAGGACGACAGCACCGCCAGAGCCGATTCCAGCTCCCGCGCCTGACGCCGCGCCTTGGCATCACCCTTCGCCGCTTGCTTGCTCAGGGCCACCAGTTGCAGCACTTCGCGGGGCAGGGCATTGCCGATGCCGGTGATCGCGCCGGTGGCGTTGCAGTTGACGAAGCCATGCACCACTTGGGTGTCGACGCCGACCATCAGGGTCACGCCGTCATCCTTGGAGGTGATGTTCTCGGCGGCGTAACGCAAGTCGGCACCGCCGCCGAACTCCTTGAAACCGATCAGGTTCGGGTACTCGCGGCGCAGCTCGAAGAACAGATCAGCGCGGGTGGCGAAGCCGTAGTAGGGGCTGTTGTAGATCACCGCCGGCAAGTTCGGCGCGGCTTGCAGAATCGCGGCGAAGTGAGCCTTCTGCGCGGCGGCCGAAGCCCCTCGGGACAGCACGCGAGGAATCACCATCAAGCCTTGCGCGCCGACTTTTGCCGCGTGGGCTGCATGGGCAACGGCTTCACGGGTATTCACCGCACCGGTGCCGACAATCGTCGGGATGCCCGCCGCCACCAGCCGCGCCACGCCTTCCTGGCGCTGGGCTTCTGTCAGCAGCGGCCAGTCACCCATGGAGCCGCAGTACACAACGGCGCTCATGCCGATATCGATCAGCTCGCGACCCTTGGTCACCAGTGCGTCGAAATCCGGTTTACGCTGGGCGGTGCACGGGGTCATCAGGGCCGGCATGCAACCGGTGAAGATGTTGTCGCTCATTGTTTTAACTCCTTGGCACATCATTCGGATGGGTTTGAAAAGTCGGCGCGGTGGCTCAGATGCCCCACGCGAACGGGTCTGTATCGTCGATTAGCAGCGTGCTGTCGGCGGTCATGTAGGCGCGGCCGGTGATGTACGGGCGAATACGTTCGCCGTGCCATTCAAAGCGGCCTTCGAACTGGCTGCCGGTGATGCTCGCCTGCACCCAGCGCTCACCGGGCCGCAATTTGTCGTCGGCGGCCAGGCACGCGAGTTTGGCGCTGGTGCCGGTGCCGCAAGGGGAGCGGTCATAGGCTTTGCCGGGGCACATGACGAAGTTGCGGCTGTCGGCGTCGGGGTCGTCGGCGAACAGTTCGATGTGGTCGATCACGGCCCCGTCTTCGCCATGGATGCCTTGATCTTCAAGGGCCTTGAGCATCGCCCAGGTGTAGGCGGTGAGGTGCTCGACGTTGTCCATCGAAAGGTTTTGGCCGTGTTCGGACACCAGGAAAAACCAGTTGCCGCCATAGGCGATGTCGCCAGACACGCGCCCGAAACCGGGCACGTCCACCGGCACCTGTTTGCGGTAGCGGTACGACGGCACGTTGCCCAACGTCACCATGCCGTCTTCATGCAACGTCGCGCTGACCGGGCCGACGGGCGTGTCGATCTTGTGTTCACCCGGCGCGATCTGCCCCAAGTACTGCAACGAGTTGATCAGGCCGATGGTGCCGTGGCCGCACATGCCGAGATAACCGGCGTTGTTGAAGAAGATCACGCCGCAGGTGGCGTCCGCCGACACCGGCGCGCAATACAGCGCGCCGACCAGCACATCGTTGCCGCGCGGTTCCAGCAGGCAGGCGCGGCGCCACTGATCATGCTGATTGCGCAAGGCATCGCGTTTTTCCGCCATGGTGCTGCCGGGCAAATCGGGGAAGCCGTTCATCACCAGACGCGTGGGCTCACCGCCCGTGTGGGAATCGATGACGTGTACTCGTTTCATAAGACGTGTCCCGTTGGCTGATTTCAGTAGGCGCCGGCAGGGCGCGCATTCACGGTGGTGGCGGGGGAGGCGACGTCGCTTTCTTCATCGTCCTCCTCAAGGCGCAGCAGGTGCGCCGGCACGCCGGTGGCGGCGCCCCAGTAATAAATACCGGTCGCACACACGGCCACGACGATTGTGTCGAAAGGGTGGGCGAGGATGCCCAGGCCGCCGAAGGTGCCGAGTTTCGACAGCACGATGGTGATGGCGTAGAAGGCTATCAGCCACGCCGACGAACGAACCTGGCGGACCAGGCTCAGGTGCGCGGTTGGCACGAAGCGGCCGCACAGCAGATACACGACAAACATCAGGATTTGCAGGCCAAGCAGCCACGAAACGGTGTTCCAGCCGGACCAGTAGACGATCAGCGCGGCGATGATGAACGACACCGGCCCGAGCACGCCCATGCACTTGACCCGGAACGGTCGCGGCATGTCCGGCGCATTGCGGCGCAGCGCTGCCACCGTTACCGGCGCCACGGCGTAGCTCAACACCAATGCGGCGGAGACCACGTTGATCAACGCTTCCCACGATGGGAACGGCAGGGTCCAGAACACCGACAACGCAAATGTCAGCCACAGCGCCGGGCGCGGGATGCCGGACTTCTCGTCGATGTGGGTGAAAACCTTGAAGAACGTGCCGGTCTGCGCCCAGCCGTAGATCACCCGTGGCGTCGCGTTCATGTAGATGTTGCCGCAGCCGCTCGGCGAGATCACCGCGTCGGCGACCACCAGATAAGCCAGCCAGCCCACCCCGAGTGCCAGCGCGATGTCGCGATACGGCAGGGCAAATTCCTTGCTGACACCGGCCCAGCCGTTGGCGAGCATTTCAGTCGGAATGCTGCCCAGGAAGGCTATTTGCAGCAGTACGTAAATCAGCGTCGAGAGCAGCACCGAAAGGATCAGTGCGATAGGAATCGTGCGCTGTGGATTCTTCACTTCACTGGCCACCGAGATGATCGGAGTCAGCCCCAGATAGGCAAAGATGATCCCGCCTGCCGACACCGCCATCTCCACACCCGACAGGCCGAACGGCGCAAAACCCTGGACCTGAAAGTTCTCTGGTTTGAAGAAAGTAAACAGCACGCCGATCACCAGCAGCGGCACGATGAACTTGAAAATACTCACCAGATTGTTGGCCTTGGCGAATGTCTTCACGCTGCGATAGTTGAGCACGAAGAACAGGCAGAGCAGGCCGAACTGCACCAGCCAACCGAGCAATGTGGGATCACTGCTGCCGCTTTTGGTCAGGCCGGGAAACCATGCTGCCGCGTATTGGCGCGAGGCAACCACTTCGATCGCCACCAGACTGGAAAACGCGATCAGGGTGATGAAACCCATCAGGTAACCGAGCAGCGGCCCGTGGGAGTAAACCGGATAACGCACCACGCCGCCGGCGCGTGGCAGTGCGGCGCCGAGTTCGCAATAAACGATGCCCAGCAGCAACACGGCGAAGCCGCCCAGCAACCAGGAAAAAATCCCCGCAGGGCCGGCGATGGCGGACACATGACTGGCGGCGAACAACCAGCCCGACCCGAAAATCGCGCCGAGGCCAATAAACGTGAGATCAATCAGTGAAAGCTGTTTTTTGAACTTGCCTTGACCAGACATGGCGTTGCCTTCTTGTGAGTTATTGGATAGGCAGTTGTGTCACTGGGACGGCCAGACTTTGAACGCATCAGCGTTGGCGCGATTGATGTTTTGCGGCGCGATTGATGACGAAATCGGCACAGTTGTGCCGATGCACTGCGCCACTCGACACGGCGCAGACGTTGCTGCAATCTGCATGCGACTGCCCCATGGCCGACCTGTGAACAGGGAGAAACCTTCGATGCACAACGCGTTTTCAATCCTGTGCCAGGACGGTCAAGGCAATCGGCCGCAAACCCTGCAAGCGCTATTGGCCGGCGCGGCGCCGCTGTTGCCGATGCTCGACCTGATTCCCAATGCGGCGATTTTCATCAAGGATGTGCAGGCCCGCTACGTGTTGGCCAACCGCACGCTGGTGCAGCGCTGCGGCTTGAAGGATTTGCGGCCAATGCTCGGTAAAACCAGCGCGCAGGTCTTCCCGGCGCAACTGGGGCCGGGCTACACGGAACAGGATCGCAAAGTGCTGGAGGAGGGCTTCGTGCTGGAGGATCAGCTCGAGCTGCATCTGTACGGCAGCCGCGAACCGGGTTGGTGCCTGACCCATAAACACCCGTTGTACAACGGTGACGGCGCGATCATCGGTCTGGCCGGGATCTCGGTCGATTTGCAGTCGGCCAGCGAAACCCATCCGGCCTTCCAGCGGCTTGCCGCGGTCGACGAGCACATCCGCAAGCACTTCAATCGTCGCGTCACGCTGGGCGAACTCACTCGGATTGCGGGCATTTCAGTGGCGCAACTGGAGCGCTACTGCAAACGGGTGTTCCATCTGACGCCACGACAGATGATCCAGAAAGTGCGGCTTGAACACGCCCATCGCCTGTTGCACACCGACCTGCCAATCACCGAGGTTGCACTGCAATGTGGCTACACCGACCACAGCGCCTTCACCCGCCAGTTCAAGGCGTCGACCGGGTTCACCCCGCGCCAGTACCGACAGGCCACGACCCTCCCGGTGCAGCTAGACTGAAGACATCACAACCCTCTTGCGACAGGAGCGACGCGATGATCGCAATACCCTGGCATCGATGCTCGCAGTGGCTCTTGCCTGCGCTCATCGCGTTGAGCCTGACGCTGAGCGCCGGCTGCTCGAACCGCAAACACTACCCGCCCTCCGGCGTGGGCGACAGTTGCTACGCCAAAGCGTTGCCGACGGTCGGCGAGGGCGGTCTGGCCTGGGGTTCGAGCCTGAACATGGCGCGGCAGAAATCCATGAACAACTGCATGCGTTATGCCGGGCGCTCAGGTGGCACGCCGAATACTTGTCAGGTGGTGTTGGCCAAGTGCAAATGACGTTCGCTCAGCATTTTCTACTTCTACCGATCAAGCGATGTTCAACGCTTTGAGAATCACCAGTTTGTTACTGGCAAACACTTGAGCACTCAGCGTCAGTTCAGCGAGGTTCTCTTCAGCGGTCGCCAGCGGCTGGCCGTCCCTGACGAGGACTTCGCCTTGTTCGCCGAGGATCGCCCACGCCAGTTGTGCCCATTCGGCGGGGTGTTTCTGGCCTTGCTTGATCGATATCAGGAAGAGTTGCTCGAAGCGGCTGACGGTGATGCCGCCGCTGGTCACCGGGCTGGCCAACACCTGGATCTTGTCGCTCAGTAGCGAGCGTTTGCACAGTTCCAGGTTCAGATCGTTGCAACGCGCCTGCACGCTTTTCTCTGCGGCTTCGCTTTGGCACGGTGCCACCGCATTCATTCCGACCAACACGTTGAGCGCCTGCAACACATCGTCAGAAGCCAGCGAGGACGCGGCTGCTGACAACTGGCGCAAGGTTTTCGGCGCATAGGCATTGGCTGCCAGCGCGTTGAGTACCGGGCCGTAAATCTCGGTCTGCAGGGAGGCTTCGCCCGCAGGGCCGCGAACATGGACAGGCACGCTCTCTGGCGCTTGCAGCAGGATGAAACGAGTATTGAACAATGTCTGGCGCTGCTCTGCGGTGGACAGCCGGGTGGCGCCACGCACGTAGAGATCACGACGGAAACTCTGATTGACGAAATAGTCACGCGCCTGTTCGCGCATGATCGGATGCTCGATGCCTTCCAGGAAGTCCATGCCTTCGGGCCTGAGGTTGAGCGGGTCGACAGAGTCCAGTGGCACGGCGGTGGTGACGTAGTCGAGTTTGGCGGGGGCCATGGCGTCGACCACGTCAGTGAAATACATGCAATCCCAGCTGCGATTGAAGTATTCATGGGCGATGTACTGGCGATTCTGCCCCTTGATGCTCTGAAGTTTGGCATCCAGGTTCGGCGCTGCGCTGGCGTAGTTGGGATTGGCGGCCAGCAGTGCTTCGGAGAATTGCAGAGCGGCGTCAATACGCTGGTCGGGGCCGGCAGCCGCAGACTTGGTGAAGCGATCGTGCAGGCTGAACAGGTTGCGCAATGGCGCCGCAGGCGACCAGCCGGGGAAGCAGTTGTAGCTGACGTACAGCATTCCACCCGGTTTCAGATGGCGACGGGCGAATTCGACGATCAGTTGCTGGTTGTCGCGGCTGACCCAGGTCCAGATGCCATGCAGGCTGATGCTGTCGAATTGCGGCAAGTCATCGCGGGCCAGCAGTTGCGCGAAGCTGTCGTCATACAGTCGCGCGTTGCTGTTCCAGTCGCTGGCGAGCTTACTGGCAAAGGCGGCCTGCGACGGTGTGAAGTCTGTACCGACAAAGGAGCCGGGGTTGGCGGCAGCATGGATATTGATCGAAACGCCCTGACCAAAGCCCAGTTCGCAATGATAGCTTTCGCTCGATTCCAGGCTGGCAAAGCCGCGCAACAACAAGCAATAACGCTGGAAGACAGGATTGATTTCCCGGCTATAGCTGTAGGTGTAGCCTTCGTCGGTGAAATACCCTTCGTTCCAGGTGTCGCTCATGTTCGTATCCTAATATTTCGTGACTGAAAGGCTGGTTTTATAAGGGGTAGTGATTACGGGCCACAAGGGCAAAATGCGAGCGAGTATTTCTTTTCGTGTCCGCATTGTGGCGAGGGAATTTATCCCCGATGGACTGCGGAGCAGGCCGCAGTCTCTAAATGGCTCATCGCGAGCAGGCTCACTCCTACAGTGATCGGCGTCAGCTACAGATTCTTTAAACACCCGGCAACCTGTGGGAGCTGGCTTGCCAGCGATGGCGGCGTATCAGCCAGCGAAAATATTGAATGTGATCACGCACTCGACGCCGGCTTCGCCAACGCAATCCCCGCAGCACCCAAGCGCTTGAGCACCTCGAACAACAGGTCACTCTTCGTCACCCCGACAATCCTCGGGCTGCCCACATACCCCGTCACCGTCAACGTAATCCCGTCCGGCGACAAATGGCTGAAGCGCACAAACGGCGCCGGCTTGTCGAGGATGGTTTCATTCTCGCGGTAGGTGTTGAGCAGCAGGTCTTTGACCTCTTCGGGATCGATATCCAGCGGGAACATCAACTCCAGCGACGCCACGCCCTGAGCACTGCCACCGAGGGTGACGTTGCGCAGGTTCTGCGAGATCAGTTGCGAGTTGGGCACGATCACAATCGAGCGATCGGCGAGCTGGATTTCCGTGGCGCGCACATTGATCCGGCGAATGTCGCCCTCGACGCCGCTGATGCTGATCAGATCGCCTACCTTCACCGGGCGTTCGGTCAGCAGAATCAGGCCCGAGACGAAGTTCTTCACAATTTCCTGCAAACCGAAACCGATGCCCACCGACAGCGCACTGACGATCCACGCCAGATTGGTCCACTGCACGCCTAGCGACGACAGCGTCAGCAAGATCACCAACGCGTAACCGATATTGGAAAACAGCGTGCTCAGCGACGCGCACATGCCCGGGTCCATGTCGGTCTTGGGCAGGAACTCGTTGTCGAGCCAACGGCGCAGGGCGCGGATCAGCCAGATGCCGATCAGCAGCGCCAACACTGCATTGAGCAGATGACCGGGAACGATGTTCAGCTTGCGCAACCCGGCACCGCCGAGGATCGCCATGATGTTGCTCGTCAGCTGCCCGAGCGTGGTGCCGATACCGCCGACAAACAGTGCGATCACTGCGCACAGCAACAGCACCGCGCGGCTGAAACCGGACAGTACAATCGCGATCTGATCCAGCCGTCGATCACCAACGCCGAATAGATGCTTGAGGGCCTTACCGCTCGAATGCCTGGGTGAAAACGCATACTCGCTACCGTCCTTGACTACCTGAATCAGCAGGTAGAACCCCGACAGCACGATGTACGCCCACACCAGCTGATAAGTGACGAACCGTGCCAGCGACACATATCCCGTCAGCAGCGCGATCGTTGAAACAAACATCGCAACACTCGCCACCGTGTAAATCACACCGGCAAACGTGCTGCCCGCCTGCGTGTCATTATCGGCGACCAACGCCTTGCGCACTTTACCAACGCGCAACAGCATCGACACGATGATCGCCATGACCACCATGGCAATCACCCCACGCCAGGCGAGCACGATCTGACTGCTCATGCCCGTGGCATTGCTGACCTGGACCAGCGTTACCAACACCAGCAACGTACAGGACAAAATGCGCGGGTAAGGTTTCAGCGCGTTCGCCACCTCATCGGCAATGGGTGGCAGGCGCCACGACGGATGTGCCGTCGACAACAGCGCGCGACTCAATCCGGTGATCAGCACACAGGCATACACGACCTTCTCGAATTCCTCGGAAAACGTCGCCAGCACCGGCGTCAACGGCGCATGCCGAGTCAGGGCGTAAAACAGCAGCTGCAAGGCGAGGGCGGTGGTGGCGATTGTCGCCAGCGCCGATGCAAACGCCAGCGCACTGCGCCGCAAACGCCCCTCCGGCACGCGGTGAATGCAAACCCAGGTCAGCCCACGCTCGGCCAACCGCCGGCCAAACGTCCACACCAGCCATGCCAGCAGCATCAGCACCAGCGTAAAAAAATGCTGTCCCGGCGCCCATACTGTGGCCCAGGTTTTACGGATCTGCTCAACGAAATAACTGAAACGCTGACCATCGCTCGGTGAAGGACTGACCAGCGGCGCCCAGAAATCCGGATTCAGCACACTCAGCGTACGCAGCGTCAATTCACTCTCAAGCAACGTGCGGCGAATACCGGCGATCTGCGTGATCAAATCCGCCGCATTCTGCTTTAACGCCGCCAGACTCTTCAGCGTGCCATCGACCTTGTTCTTCTGCTCCGTCAGCGACGCCCGCTGCGCGACGATATCTGCCTGCTCCGCCGCCGCCTCGACATCCGGCGCCGCGCCCAACACCCCCAACTGCACTGCTAGCTGCGCCTGCTGCGGCAACAACGCCGCCGACAACCGATCGACATCCAGAATAAACGCCTGCACCCGATCCTGCGGCCCTTCTAGCTGATTGAAATTGTTCGCCGACGAAATCTGCTGCTTGAGCGCATCGAGCCGTTGTTGCAGCGCTTGCAGATCACTTTGATTAATCACCGGCAGCGGCGCGGCAGCGGTCTCGGAAGGCGCCGGCAGATCCGCCGCCCACAACGAAAAACTGCCGGGAACGAGCAGCATGAAAGCGACCAGAAACAACGACTTCATCGTGTTACGCATGGGTAGGACGGGCTCGAAGGGAACACACAGTCTATGAGGTTAGGTGATCGGGCCGGATGGGGTGGAAAAGTTTCAGGGGAGAAGGTGGATCAACTGCGGTTCCAGCGCGTCTGCACGTACGTCGAGCAGAGCCAGAGTTACGGGGAGTTTGAAACGACGGCGACCGGCGCTGCCGGGGTTCAGGTAGAGGCAGTTGTCGCGCCATTCGATTAACGGCTTGTGGGAGTGGCCGGTGATGATGAGTCGGGTGTCGGGGGCGAGATGGGCCGGGACGTCGGCGATGTCGTGGATCAGTAGGGTTTGCCAGCCGTTTAGGTCGAGGGCGAGGTGGTCGGGGATATTGGCGGCCCAAGGGAGGTTGAGGTCGTTGTTGCCGCGCACGGCTTGGAGGGGGGCTATTTGGGATAGTTGATCGAGGATTTCGGGACTGCCGATGTCGCCAGCATGGAGGATGAGGTCGCAGCCTTGGATGGCGGTCAGGGCTTCGGGGCGGAGGAGGCCGTGGGTGTCGGAGATGATGGCGGTTTTCATGGGGGGATAGGGTAGCAGGGAATGAATGGCTGCTTTCGGCCAAAAACGGACATTAACCACACCCATTTACAAAGCCAATTTTCGAGTTGCCAATGCCCATTCTTGAATACACGGGTATCTGACCATGCGCCAACGATCTCGCCAATGAACAGATCGTACGTCTGCTGGTTATGTGCCTCAGTAATCAGTTTGCAGGCCAGCCATGCTGAGCATCCCGCTACGAACGGCTGGTCGTATTCATCAATCTCGAATAACTCCGCCCCTGCACGCGTCAGCTTATCTGCGGTCGCTGGCAAGGCTATGGGTTCCCAATTCATGCGTCAGTTTAAGCTGCGCTACGGTGGGAACCTGATGTGTTCTTTTAGATGTGCTTATGCATTGAGCGCGCTGATTGAGGATTTAATGATTTGGATGTGTGTAGTAAATCTTGCTGACCACAGTCCACTTGCCATCGACCTTCAGCAGATGAAAGAAGTCTGTGAAGGAAATACCAGACATGTCGTTGGCGTCGATGCGAGCACTCGCCGCGGTACCCACGATCTCGATGCTGGTGATAGCGGCCTGTGCGTTAGGAGAGGGTCGGAAATCCTTGTCGATCCCATCGAAGAGGCTTTGAATCGGGCCGCCTACCAGCTGGCCATCGGCGCCGACGCTGTACATCGTTGCATTCTTGCTGAATGCGGGCTTCATGATACTGCTCTTGGCTTGCTTTCAGCCCTCGATGTACTTGCTTAGCACTTCGGTGATGGCTCGGTGTTCGTGTACATAGGTAGGGTTATTCGTGGCTTTACCACTGAAAGCGTGTTGATCGCGCGGTAGTTCTTCTGCTTGAGCAGTCGCGCTTAGGCCCGCAACCATTGCCACGAAAAATAACGCCCTGAGAATAGTTGTTTTCATTTCGTTGCTCCTAACTAAGGGGTGCATGTGTTGATTAACGTTCAGCTGTAAAAAGCTCAGCGGCATCGCGAGACACTTTGTTCCGCTGGAGCCTCGCGATGAAATGAGTGACGTTTTTTTTCATGAATGCCGCAACGTTGCCGTGACCTGCGGGTTCATTGGTTTTGCCATTACTGGCTCAGGTTCGTTTTGAGTTCTTGCGATGCTTGCGCGATCGCGTTTTGCACTGCCGGCAGATGGTTGAACGCGTTCGATAGCCCAAAATCGTGAATCATGCCGTTGTAGCGTACCGACTTCACCTGCACACCCGCAGCGTCGAGCTTGCGGCCGTAAGCTTCGGCTTCATCGCGCAGGACATCGAATTCAGCAGTCTGGATCAACGTCGGCGGTAAGCCTTTCAACTGCTCGGGCGTCGCCTGCAGCGGCGATGCGTAAATCTGCTTGCGTGCCTCAGCGTCGGTTGTGTAGTTGTCCCAGAACCACACCATGAGGTCTTTGGTCAGGAAGTAGCCGTTGGCAAACTCCTGGTACGACGGCGTGTCGAAGTTTGCATCCGTTACCGGGCACAGCAATAGCTGCGAACGCAGTGCAGGTGAGCCTTTCTCGTTCGCCATCAGGGCAACAGCTGCGGCCAGGTTGCCACCTGCGCTGTTACCCGCTACGGCCAGGCGCTTGCCGTCCACGTTGATCTGCTGGCCATGCTCGGCCACCCATTTGGTTGCGGCATAGGCTTGCTCGATGGCAACGCCGTATCCCGCCTCAGGCGACAGACTGTAGTTAACGAACACCGCCACCGCGCCAGAGCCCGCCACCAGGTCACGCACCAGCCGTTCGTGTGTTGGGAAGTCGCCCAGCACCCAGCCGCCGCCGTGGAAGTACATGAACGCGGGCAGGGGCTTCTGTTGGCTGCCGGCCGGGCGCACGATGGTCAGTTTCAGGTCGCGGTCATTGACACGAATCGTCTTCTCGCTGACCTCAGCTGCCGGCAAGGCCACGTTGGAGGCGGCCTGGGCACCCGCCAGCGCGGCGCGGGCATCGGTCGGCGACATGCTGTCGAGCGTCTGGCCGCCCTCAAGGGACTGCAAGAATTTTGCTACGTTGTGTTCGACGCCAGGCCGTTCGGCTGCAGAGGCGCTACCAAGCGACAAGGCCACGACGGAAAGGGCGAAAGCGGAGGTGAGAGGTTTCATGATGTTTCCTTTTTATCGCCTGAGTGTGTGTCATTGAATAGCGGCCTGTTTTATTACTTTGTTGCGCCTGCGGTCAGGCGATCGAAGTCAGCGGATTTCAGGCGGAGTGCCTTACGCACAGTTGCAGCGCCGCTCGGCTGCAAGGAAAAACACGACAGATAGGGTTGTAAGCCTCATCTGCCGCGTGCTCAAGGAAGGTAGATATTCAAGGCGCGACATGGGTGTGGAAGATCTTGCTGACGACCGTCCACTTGCCATCGACTTTCAGCAGGTTGAAGAAGTCTGTAAAGCAAAAACCCGATACGTCATTGGTGTCGATGCGCGCGCTGGCAGCGGTGCCTACGATGTCGATCTTGACGATTACACCTTGAGCTTCAGGAGACGGGCGGAACGCGCTGTCAATGCCATCGAACAATGTCTGAATCGGGCCGCCGGTCAGCTTACCGTCGCCATCGACGCTAAACATCGTTGCTTGCTCACTGAAAGCTGGCTTCATTATGCTGCTTTTGGCCTGCTTGCAGCCTTCGTTGTATTTGTTCAGTACCTCGACGATGGCTTGATATTCCGGCACATAAGTAGGTTTGTTCATGTTTGTATTCCTGGTTGTTAATTCGAGTCATGTTAAAAAAGCGGCCACTTTTGGCTGGCATTGAGATCCACCCCTGTGACCATCCGCAGCAGCGTCCACTGCTGGGGCTCAGGGTGTCACTTTTGAATCGTTGCCCAGTTGGCTTATCCAGCGAGCGTAGGCCAATCGGTGTAACCCTTTGCGCCGTTGCCGTAATAGGTTTCGCGTGGCGCAACAGCGAGTTCTGCACCTTCTTTTAATCGACGCACCAAATCCGGATTGGCAATAAACGGGCGACCAAAAGCCACTGCATCGACCTTGCCTTCAGCACGGCGGGTAACGGCCAGTTCGATGTCGTAATTGTTGTTGCCGATGTACGGGCCTTTGAACCGTGCACGTAACGCATCGAGATCTACGTTCTCGGGAACAGTGCGTGACGTAGCGGTAGCGCCCTCGACAAAATGCATATAGGCGAGCTGGAAGCGATTCAGTTGCTCAATCAGATAGCCATAGGTTTGCATTACCTGGCTGTCCAAGGGCGTGTTGCCGGCATCTGGCGTCACGGGAGAGAGGCGGATGCCAACGCGGTCATGACCCCAGATCTCGACGACTGCGGCGGTTACTTCCAGCGTGAGTCGTGTGCGATTCTCAATCGAACCACCATAGTGATCGGTTCGCTGATTGGTAGAGTCGCGCAGGAACTGATCGAGCAAATAGCTATTGGCCGAGTGCACTTCAACACCATCAAAGCCGGCGCGTTTTGCGCATGCGGCGGCGTGTCGGTACTGCTCGATAATGTCTGGGATCTCGGATGTTTCCAGCGCTCGCGGCATGGAGACGTCCATCATTCCATTTTCAGTGAAGGTCTGGCCTTCGGCTTTAATCGCCGAGGGCGCTACCGGTGCCGTGCCGTCGGGCTGCAGGTCCACATGCGAGAAGCGCCCCACATGCCACAGTTGGCAAACAATAAGTCCATCAGCGGCATGCACCGCATCTGTTACCCGTTTCCAGCCTGCTACGTGCGCTTCAGTCCAGATGCCTGGCGTCAATGCATACCCCCGCGCTTGCGCCGAAATATTGGTCGCTTCACTAATGATCAGACCGGCGCTGGCACGTTGTGCGTAGTAGCGAGCGTGCATTTCGTTGGGTACGCCTTCTGGCCCCATGCGGCTGCGCGTTAACGGGGCCATGACAATACGGTTAGCCAGAGATAAGGCTCCTAAAGTCATCGGAGTGAAAAGATCAGTTGATGGGCTGTTGAGTGCCATTGTGATTCCTAGTGATAACTGTTCTGCCGGAGGAAACTCCTTGCTGTATCAACTATGGAGGCCAATAATAATGACGTAAATAGTCATGGGCGTGGATACAGTATGATCAAAAAAGTCATAATGCAGAGCCCGACGCGCGCTGAGGGCATAGAGGGTTCACTTCCTTTGCCGCCGGTGCATTTCCCCGGTCTTTTAACCTTCGAGGCTGCCGCCAGACATTTGAACTTCGCTCGCGCCGCCGCAGAAATCGGTGTCACGCCAACTGCGGTATCACGCACGATCAAAAGTGTAGAAGCGCAACTCAATGTGCGGCTATTCAATCGAACAACACGCAGTGTCAGCCTGACCGAGGCCGGCGCGTCATTGAACGCAGCATTAGCACCTGCGCTTGCGTTGATCAGAGACTCCCTGTCACAAGTCTTGCTCGCGACTGATCAACCATCGGGCACAGTGCGCCTCAACTCTTCGTACGTTGCATACCACATCTTGATCGAACCGCATCTAACCGCCTTTATGGAAAAATTCCCGCTGATTAATGTCGAGGTATCACTGGATAACCAACTTGGCGATATCGTTAATGCCGGTTTCGATATCGGCATGCGCATGGGGAAAAGAGTGCAAAACGACATGGTCGCGGTACAGTTGGGAGCGGCACAAAAAAGAATTGTGGTGGCTGCGCCTGATTACTTCAGCACGCGGGTTGAGCCACAGACGCTGGAGCAACTGCTGAAGCACAACTGCATTCGCCAGCGGTATTCAGTTGGCGGAAGATTCTTTGAATGGAAGTTCGAAGATGGCGGGCAAATGGTTCAAATCGATGTTCAAGGGCGTTTTATTTTTGACGAAATGAGATCCGTCCTTGATGCGGCAATACAAGGCCAAGGCATTGGTTTCGTTTTCGAGGACTTCGCGAAGCATGCGTTAGAAAACGGTACGCTTAATCAGATATTGAAGCAGCACAGCGGCATGGACGATGCGTTTCATCTTTACTACCCCCATCGTAAACACATGCCAGGCAAGCTGCGTGCGTTTGTTGATTTCATGCGCAGTGCTAATAAGGTGGGAGAGTTCTGATTTAACTTTCCCAATGCATAGCCGTTTACAGACGTTTAGCCATCTGTCTTACCTGCGCAATGCCACGGTACCTCTTGGTACCCTCCGCTAGCGGTGAGGATTGCGCCGAGCTCATAAATTAGTTGCCTATTGAGAGTGGGGTTATCGGAAAAAGGGTCAGCTTCTCCGAAAGCGCTCCAAGAGTCGCTGTCAATTCGGACAGTTCCAAACTTACTTTCTGGATGGGAGTGGGATGCCCATATGCCATGCTCCGTGGTGTTGACTGAGAATCCCAATGGTGCCAGCACCAGGCGCAGCGCCTCCTGAAACCCAATGTCCGATGGCTGTGGATAGAACTCAATTAGCAGTTTGTTGCTGCCATAGACTTCTCTAATCGCGAAAGGGTACATGACCGTCCTCTTGAAGTATTTCGAGCTCTTTGCAGCGTTCGTGAAAATTTAACGAGACACAAAACATTGCTGAGGTTACGAAGCCATCGACAAATTCTGGAAACAGGAGTCGGTAGCGCCTCTGCCAATACGCGTCCGCTTATGGCCGAAAGAAGCCGTCCGTAGAATACTCAATAAGCAGATCGGATCAGAAGCTACCCGAGCCAAGGAGAAACGAATGAAAAGACTCATCCGCGGACTTCTCTTCGTCATGCTGTCGGTGTCGGCCGTCTGCGCAAAGGCGGAGCCGCACTGCGAGGACTTTCTGGCGAAACTCAGCGATAAGCCAGAATTTGTAGAGCTTCTAGAATGCACGCAAGACATCGACCTGCAGGGCAAACCTTTTGTTGCTCGCTACCGTGTCAAAGGCACAGATGCACTCAAAGCAGAGCAGTCATGAATCAGGCTTTCGGGCTGCCAAAACTTCAGTACATCTGTTGCGGCTGGGATTTCACACCGTATTTTTATCGGGATAACAAAACACATCTAGGGTACATGCTAGGTATGGGGTCTGAAGAAACACCCGTGAATAAGCGGGATCGTTGGTCAGAGATAAAAACCTTCCAAATCAATGTTTCTTTTTCTACTGAGGAACCTTGAACACGATTTCGGGGGGGGGGCAAAGTGACACCGAGGTAGCGTAATCGTGAAGCACAGGCTCGCCCCACTAAACCCCTTCGCGCAGGGCATTCGCAACCAGTGTGAATGCCGGTGAAGGTTGCCGACGGTTGGGGTAGTACAAGTAGTAACCAGAAAAGGGTACGCACCAGTCTTCCAGAATCCGCACTAGCCGGCCTTCCTGGAGATGCGGTTCAAACTCCTCTTCGGGAAGGTAGGCAATGCCCAGCCCGGCCAAAGCGGCATACACGATATGGGTCGATGTGTTGAATATGAGCTGGCCGTCTACGCGCACGTTCACTTGCTTGCCGCGTCGCTCGAAATCCCATACATAGAGCCCGCCTGATGTCTGCATGCGTTGATTGATGCAGTTGTGGTTCATCAGGTCTCGTGGATTTTTTGGGCGCTCGTGCGAGGTGAAGTACGCCGGCGAGGCGACGGCGGCCATGCGCAAGGGTGGCCCTATCGGAACGGCGATCATGTCTTTGTCGATGGTATCCCCCAGTCGCACACCCGCATCAAAACGATCTGCAACGATGTCTCTGAAGCCGTAATTGACGTCGAACTCGACATTGATATCGGGATATTCGTGCAGCAATGCCGTGAGTTTTGGAAGGAGCGTTGTCCGCAAAACGTGATCACCGCAGGTGATGCGTACCGTGCCGGCAGGCTTGTCGCGCAGGTCCGTGAGGATATCCAGCTCCGTTTCGATTTCATCGAAGCGATGGCCGATCGCGTTCAACAGCCTCTCGCCGGCGGCGGTCGGCGAAACGCTGCGTGTGGTGCGCGTCAGTAACCGGATTTGCAGACGTGCTTCCAGACCGCTGATGGCCTGACTCAGCGCAGATTGCGTGACGCCCAACACGCCTGCGGCGCGCGTAAAGCTGCCTTCGCGCGCCACCGTCACGAACGACAGCAGATCGTTGAGATTTCTTCTGACCATTTTGCAAACGCCATTACAGTCGATTGATTAGCTGAGCTTATAACCTTGTTAAGCATTCATTAGCTAGTCGCGCACGCGTTCAGTCGTCACCATTGGCGGCATGAATATGAATGTTAGTGAGGCCCCGATGGTCGCTGTTTCCGCCACCAAGAATGCGCCTGCTCATTGGAGCGGCGTTTTTGCAATGACGCTTTGTGTCTTCGCGCTGATCGCATCGGAGTTCATGCCGGTCAGTCTGCTGACGCCGATGGCCGATGATCTTCAGGTGACGCAAGGGATGGTCGGGCAGGGCATTGCGATCTCCGGGGCATTTGCCGTTTTAAGCAGCCTGACCATCTCCTGGATGGCCGGAACCCTCAACCGCAAGATATTGCTGATGGCATTGGCAGGGTTGATGGCCGCTTCCGGCGCGATCGTCGCACTGGCCCCCAACTACCTGACATACATGATCGGTCGTGCCTTGATCGGTGTGGTCATTGGTGGTTTTTGGTCGATGTCGGCTGCGACGGCGATGCGACTGGTGCCAGCCTCGCAGGTGCCCAAAGCCTTGGCCATCTTCAATGGCGGCAATGCGCTGGCTACCGTGATTGCCGCACCGCTGGGCAGCTATCTGGGCTCGATCATCGGTTGGCGCGGCGCGTTTTTTTGCCTGGTGCCAGTAGCGGTAGTTGCTTTTATCTGGCTGTGGATCAGCCTGCCGAGCATGAAGGTAGAGCCGCGCACGTCGGGAACGGGCAATGCCTTGAAGCTGTTGAAGAGCCGATCTGTCGCAATCGGTATGGCCGGATGCGGCGCCTTTTTCATGGGGCAGTTCGCACTGTTCACCTACCTGCGACCTTTCCTCGAAACGGTGACGCGCGTCGACGTATCCACGCTGTCGCTGATCCTGCTGGTGATCGGAGTTGCAGGCTTCATCGGCACTCTGATCATCGGCCCGTTTTTAAGGCGCGGCCTCTTCCGGACATTGATCGTCATACCGATGCTGATGGCGTTGATCGCTTTGGCACTGATTCCCTTTGGATCCTCGGTCGTAGTCGTCGCTGTACTGCTTGGCTTTTGGGGATTGTTGGCCACGGCAGCCCCAGTCGGGTGGTGGAGCTGGATCGCGCAGGTCTTACCCAATAATGCCGAGGCCGGGGGAGGCTTGATGGTTGCGGTGATTCAACTGGCCATTGCCCTGGGCTCGAACATCGGCGGACTGCTTTTCGATCATAGCGGCTATCAGAGCACTTTCATGTTTAGCGCGGGCGTGCTGCTGCTTGCCGCATTCGTGACGTTGCTGACATCACGCTCCCCAACACCGCAATCCGCTTGAGACATACAACTTTACGGGAGATGGGCCATGAGGGTACTTCGCTGGCTTGGTTTGCTGTCTGCAATGTTCGTGTCGGGCGGTTACGTCGCTGTAAGTGATGCCGCGTCGGCGTCTTCAATACCGGAGAAATCTCGCATGTGGATGACCGTTGGGGAACACCGCTTCGCCATTACGTTGGCCGATAACGCCGCCGCTGGCGCGTTTGCCAGGCTACTACCGCTAACAATCGAAATGAGCGATCTCAACCGCAATGAGAAACACGCCAGCCTTCCCGAAGCAATGCCCGCCAACGCGAGCAAACCGGGGACGATCCACAGCGGCGACTTGATGTTGTATGGCGCCGATACGCTGGTGGTTTTCTATTCAACTTTCGATTCGGCGTACGCCTACACGCGGCTCGGGCGTGTGGATGACATCGCTGACCTGGTGCAGGCGCTGGGGCGAGGGGATGTGCGTGTGATGTTCTCTAAAGACTGATCAATCTGAATCAACAGGGCTTCCAATGAAAAAACTCATTGTTTTATTAACGCTTCTTGTCAGTTCACTCTCAGCAGTAGGAGCCGATATGTCTAACGGCGCAGATAATTTTTATACCAGCGAAAAAGTGACCGTGCAGAAGGTCACCTTCAAAAACCAATATCAAATGAATGTGGCGGGGAATCTATTCATCCCGAAAAACCTCGACGCAAAATCGAAGAGCCCGGCGATTGTTATTGGCCACCCGATGGGCGCGGTCAAGGAGCAGAGCGCTAACCTCTATGCCACGAAAATGGCCGAGAAAGGCTTTGTGACTCTGTCACTGGATCTTTCGTTCTGGGGTGAAAGCGAGGGGCGTACGCGCAACGCTGTTTCGCCGGAAATCTACGCCGAGGACTTCAGTGCGGCAGTGGACTTTCTCGGTGCACAGCCTTTCATCGACAAAGAGCGGATTGGCGCCATCGGCATCTGTGGCAGCGGCAGTTTCGTCATCAGCGCGGCCAAGATCGACCCACGCATGAAAGCCATCGCAACCGTCAGCATGTATGACATGGGCGCAGCCAATCGCAATGGTCTGAAGCACTCGCAAACGCTTGAGCAACGAAAGGAAACCATTGCGCAAGCGGCACAGCAGCGTGATGTGGAGTTCGCTGGCGGTAAAACCGTTTACACCAGCGGCACGGTGCATCAGCTGGATGAGAACACTCATCCCATTCAACGCGAGTTCTATGACTTCTACCGCACACCTCGCGGCGAGTACACGCCTTCCAGTTCCTCTAAAGAACTGACGACGCACCCGACCCTGACGAGCAATATCAAGTTCATGAACTTCTACCCGTTCAATGATATCGAGACGATTTCTCCGCGCCCGATGTTGTTCATTGCCGGCGCAGATGCGCACTCAAGAGAGTTCAGCGAGGAAGCCTACAAACTCGCCGGACAGCCCAAGGAGCTCGTTATCATCCCGGTGCCGGCCATGTTGACCTCTATGATCGTGTCAATCTCATTCCTTTCGACAAGTTGGCAGCCTTCTTTCAGAGCAATCTGAAGTAACCAGCACGCAGGGGTTATCTTGCCAAAGAGCTTCACGATCGTGAGGCTCTTCGCGAAAGTTGTTTCTGCTGATAAAAGTGGAAAAAACCCTTTCTCGTCACTGCTCAAGCATCAAGCTACGCCAAACAATCATCGGCTTTTCTACTGCCGCGACTTCCGGTTGCAACTGTTCCTGCGTGTGCATGTTGTCTGGTAGCTGCTCCTCTGGTTCAGTGTCTGGAGTCTTCTGATCCTTGGCGGCATTTACGTTATCGAGTGACATTCTTCTTCGTGCGCTTATTTGATTGTCACGATGACTTTGCCTTTTGATCTGCCTTGCTCGACGTACTGCAACGCTTGTGCAATCGATTCAAAAGGGAAGGAACGATCGATGACCGGTTTTATGACGCCAGCCTCGATAAGCGCGGTGATTTTTTGCAGTTGTGTCCCGTCAGCACGCATAAACAAAAATGCATAGCTCACCCCGTGCTTACGGGCTTTTCTGCGAATACCGCTGCTCAGCAGGCGCATGATTTGCCCCAACACCCAAGACAAACCTTGCTCTTTGGCAAACTGCGCGGTCGGCGGCCCCGACAGGGAAATGAGCTGTCCGCCAGGCTTGAGAACCTTGACTGATTTCTCCAGTACATTGGCGCCGAGGCTGTTCAACACCACGTCGAAATCGCGCAATTCGTGGGCAAAATCCTGCTGTTTATAATCGATGACCACATCCGCCCCGAGTGCTTTCACCCAGTCGACATTCGCTGCGCTGGTGGTGGTCGCAACGAAGGCGCCAAGGTGTTTGGCGAGCTGAATGGCCAGCGTGCCGACACCGCCGGATCCGGCGTGAATCAGTACCTTCTGGCCTTTTTTCACCTGAGCGATTTCAACCAGCGCCTGCCAGGCCGTCAAAGCGGCCAAGGGGATGGACGCCGCTTCGGCCATGTCGAGATTCGAGGGTTTCAGCGCGAGCGCGTTTTCGTTCACCGCGATCAATTCAGCAAACGTCCCGATACGTGACTCGGGAGGGCGTGCATAGACCTCGTCTCCTGGTTTGAATCGCTTCACTGCCGAGCCCGTACTTACGACAACGCCGGCCAGGTCATTGCCCAATATCAGTGGGAATGTATAGGGCAGGATGAGTTTGAATTCCCCCGTTCTGATCTTTGAATCCAACGGGTTCACGCTCGTTGCATGCACCTGGATCAGTACGTCATGCACACCGACGACAGGGTCGGGCACTTCACCAATCCTTCCGTTCTGCTTGCCGTAGCGGTCGATAAAAAATGCTTTCATGTTGCAGATGCTCTGGTCGGTGGAGTGAGAAGGGTGCGCGGCCACGAAAACGCTGATGCGATCAGACGTGGAAACTGTCAGGCGTCGAGGAACGCCGAAGCCTTGACCACGAAATCAGTGTGGTACTGGAAAATACTGCCGTGCCCGGCGTCCTGATAAATGATCAGTTGCGCGTTCGGAATTCGCTCTGCCAGATCAATCGAGTTCGCGGTGGGCACCATGATGTCGTTGTCGCCGTTGGCTATAAGGGTCGGCATGCGCAGGCGCCCGAGATCTTGCGACGCCTGCTTGCCCCACGCAGTAATGGCTTTGAGCTGCCGCAAAAACGCACGGGGTGTCGGGCCTTTGTCCCGCTGGTGCTGGCGCTCTTTCAAGCGTTGCAAATACTCGGACGCGGCACGTTGACCATTGGCCGTGGCAGTAAAGAATAGATAGAACTTGGGGTCTCGCAGCGTCAGCAAACCTTTGATCATCAATGGCCAGCTCACCGAACCGACGCTGGCGATGCCGCTGCCACCGGCCGGTCCGGTACCGGTGAGGATTAACCTGCGCACTCGTTCGGGGGCCTTCAGGGCGATGTCTTGAGCGACGAAACCGCCGAGTGAAAAGCCGAGCAGATCAACCGCGTCAAAACCCAGCGCCCGTATCAGACCGATTGCATCGTCTGCCATCTCGCCGACGGTCAATGGCGCTGCGCCACCCGAGCCACCGATACCGCGGTAATCAACAGTGATCACCCGCCGTTTTTTGGCCAGGCCGTCGACGATTCTTGGGTCAAAGTTATCCAGCACGGCCCCCCAATGGTTGAGCATGACCAGCGGGACCCCGGTGCGGGGTCCCAGATCACGATAGGCGAAGGGTATCCCGCCAATCCGCACCGACTGGTTAGGCGCGTAGATAAATGACGTGCTCGACATGATTCAGGCTTGCGTCAAATAGCGTTGCGCCACGGCGGACTGCCGGATCTGCGACATAAGCCCCTGACGCGCGGCCTGCAAAGCATCCCAGCGCTCGCCTTCATGCAGCGGCGGAATGGTCACCGGCTCGCGTCGGTCGAAGCCAACCAGTGCGGCATCGACCAGGTCGCCCACTTCCATGATTTCGCTCAAGGTGTTGATGTCGATACCGGCGCGATCCCAGATCTCCGTGCGGGTGGCGGCGGGCAGTACGGCTTGCACATAAACACCCTTGGGCGAGAGTTCCAGGCTCAGGCCTTGGGAAAGGAACAGCACAAACGCTTTGGTCGCGCCATAGACCGACATGCCGAGCTCAGGCGCCAGACCCACCACCGAACCGATGTTGATGATCGAGCCGTCACCTGCTTTGGCCAAGCGTGGCGCGATGGCACTGGCGAGCCGCACCAGCGCGGTGGTGTTGAGCGCCACCAGTTGTGCAACGCTGTCGGTGCTTTGTTCGATGAAGGTGCCTGACTGTGCGGCGCCGGCATTGTTGACGAGGATGCCGATGCGTGCGTCATCACGCAGGCGCGCTTCGACGGTGTGCAGATCGCTGAGTTGAGTCAGATCGGCCTGAAGCACTTCAACGGTGACGTTGTGTTCGCCCCGCAACTTCGCGGCAAGGGTTTCCAGGCGCGAATGGTCGCGGGCGACCAACACCAGATCATGCCCGCGTTGGGCGAAACGCTCGGCGTACACCGCGCCGATGCCGGTGGACGCGCCAGTGATGAGAACGGTAGGGCGAGTAGTCATGATGTCAGCTCTTTTCAGGGAACACGGTTTGGGATTGAGGATGTTTCGTATGATCTGTAATTAGGATGATGATCGAACTCTAAGCTGTCAATGGTTTTAATTATGATCAACATCTATGTATCATCAGGCGATGAATTTCCAGCTGTAGCGAGGTATCGAACATGCGAGTATCCAAAGCCCAGGCTCAGGCGAACCGGGCGCACATCGTCGAAACGGCCTCAGTGGTGTTTCGCGAGCGCGGTTTTGACGGTGTCGGCGTGGTCGACGTGATGGCCGCCGCCGGTTTTACCCATGGCGGTTTCTACAAGCATTTCGGTTCGAAGGCTGACTTGATGGCTGAAGCCTCGGCCAAGAGCCTGGCGCAGTCACTGGCCAGCGTTGAAGAGCTGAGCGTGAAGGATTTCATCGATGTGTACGTGTCCAGGGATCATCGCGACGGGCGCGCCACGGGTTGCACCATGGCGGCGTTGTGCGGCGATGCGGCGCGTCAGTCGGACGATTTGAAGTCGGCGTTCGCTGAAGGCATCGAGCGCACGTTGCAAACGCTCGGCGAA
Organism: Pseudomonas sp. NPDC098747; assembly: GCF_044760045.1. NCBI lineage: Bacteria > Pseudomonadati > Pseudomonadota > Gammaproteobacteria > Pseudomonadales > Pseudomonadaceae > Pseudomonas > Pseudomonas sp. NPDC098747. The sequence continues at coordinate 138,232 of NZ_JBIWAL010000011.1, forward strand.
AAATATCCGACCGGGCCGGATGCGGCGCCGGGTGAGGCGAGGGTGAAAATGATCGACCTGTTGGCGCATGCGGTCGGCGCGATCATGCTATCGCGCGCTTGCCCTGACGACTCGGCACTGGCCGATGAGATTCTGGCGGTGTGTCATGCGCAGATGACCGAATCATTGGTTGTGGAATCGCAGACGGGGTAGATGGATGTCGTACACCGTTTGCTGAGTCGCGTTCATTCCGGCGTTGGGCGACACAAAGCGGTTGTCCGTAGCCGTCTGTTCTGGAAGTCTTGGTGGACGCCTAAAGCGAATCAGGGCAAAACGCAGCCTCGACAAAAGCCTCCAGCGATTTTTCTTCCAGAATTTCGATGGAAAAGTGTCCGAAGCGTTTGGGCAGCCAGATGATGCGTGTACCGGACGGTGATTGCAGGTCTGCGCGAAGCAATGGTTTTCCGTTTTCATCTTCAGGTTGCACACCGGCGATCAGCAACTCGTCATAGGCCTTCTCGATGTCCGGTGTCGAATAGCAGTGACGGTAGATCATTCCTTCGCCAGCGGTATCCAGCAGCGTCTTCAGGTTCCCCGCCAACGGTTGCACAAGCATGAAACGCTCCTGTCCGATCAGTGCAATCGAGTAGCGCACATGCAGCCCACCTCGTTCCCAGACTTGGGTTTTGGAGATCTTGGCTTTGAGGATCAGTGCGTAGTAAGCACACGCTTCTTCGAGATTGTTGACCAGTACGTCGACATGACTGAACTTCAGTTCCATTGAATGCCTCCCGCCGAAACGGCGCGCGGATTAATCACGGGGGGGGCGGGAACTCGATCAAGGTTGATGAATGGATCCCCAATGGCTTCCAGTGGCCCGCGCCCTCGAGGGTATTGCCTCAGCTCTCGGTGGAATCCACCGGCTCGGCAACAGTTTCCTCATCCATCTTCAATCGATCTGCCTTACTGATGTACTTTTCTTTCTTCGGGGCCAGTTTTGCGCTGGCCTTTTTGGCTTTTTCTCTGAACAACTGCTTCAGTTTTTTCTGGCGGTTCATGTTGACGACTCGGCTTGTTTGTTGAGTATCGACGATCGAAGGGCAACTCGGTCGCCTGGGCCCAAGGGTCGCAAACGGCTAAGCGTTTGCTGCCTGCGGCCTAAAAGGGGGGGAATCCTGACGCATGGGCAGGGTACAGGCAACATTAATCCTTACATCCCGATAAAGTCGCGAACAGCGTGGATCGTTGGCGCCGACGCTTCCTCCATCAACCAATGTCTTGCACCCGGAGTCGAGTGAGCGTAGACGGATTTGGCATCTGCACTTGAACGGCGATCAATACGGCCGATTTCGTGCGCAGTCGCGCGGGATATGACCAATCTGGATAAGGCCGACCATAACCAAAGCGCAGTCCCTGGAACCCCAGGACACCGGCGCGCCATACGCCGTCAGGTCGTAGATTCTGCTTTCACCGAGCAACTGACCGTTACGATTATCGTACAGGCGGAAAAACGCCGGGCCTCCCCAACTGATGAACCAGGATCGGTCTTGCGGGTCGTCCGGGTGGAACTGAGGATGAAAGGAGTTTGGCAACAACCAATAAGGCCTGAACGCCTGGACCCGGGTGCAGCGGTCTGGACTGATGTCAGCGTCGCCGTAAGGGATGGCCAACGCCTTTTCCCACCACTGGGATGCCGCCCACAGCCCAATGTAAAACACCAGTAAACCGAAGACGATCATCACAACTCGGTGCTGCCTGCTCATACCAGACGCATGCCCATTTCGACTGCGCGATCCTCGAAGCCGAACTCCGCATACATGCGCGCCGCACGTTCATTGAACGGCCAGACAGTCAGGCGCAAATCCTGTGCGTCATGTTCAATCGCCCAATCCCTGACGCGTTCAATCAGCGCCCGACCAATGCCTTGGCCGGAAAACCGCTCGGCGACACACACCGAGCCGATGCGCACGACCTTCTGCGGCTGCATCAGCGGCGGGGCGCTGGCCGACAGGCTGGCAGTGATAAAGGCGGCTGCCTGATCTCCGAGGTGCGCGATAAAAACTACCTGATCCTGCTTCTCGAAAACCCCGGACCAATGCGGCAGGTCGCGTGAGAAGTCTTCGGTGGCGGCGGCATAAATATCGGGACGGGCAGCGTGGTGCACTGAGTTGAGCAATTGGCCGAGCTCGCACATCGTCAGTGCATCTTCGGCGGTTGCGGTGCGGTAGGTGATGGTGTCGTCCATGATGAGTTACGTTCCTTGAGTGTGTTGAGAGGGGCGCGGGATTGCGCGGGCATGTGGCATTTGGCTGTTCTTTTAGTCGTATTCCACAGCGGGCGCCGAATCTGGATACTCTCGCGCCATTTGTTCCAGACATTCCTTCAGGAGTGCCGCATCTCTGGGTAACCGCTTGGATAAAGCATCCCACCCGGAAATTTTCAAATGCATGGGCATTTCGACGATTGCCGTAATGGAGTCCCAGAAAGCATCCCAGTTGCAGCCGTACCAGTCGGGGAATCCGAAGGCTTCTTTCAAGATGGAATGCAGTTTTTCTGTGCTAATCACTTTGCTTAAATCAATGCTAACTATCTGAAGTCGCGACATCATTCCGCCTCACGAATAAGGTTTCCAAATTGCTTCCCAAGAGACGTGCGTACTGGTTTGTTCAGACCCGCTAGAAACGTCGAAATCTGCGGCATCCCTCGAAGGTGAATAACCGGTACCTGCGGTGAAATCGCCATACGATTGACCTCAATGCCGGGGCGATTGACTCGATCAAAGTGCCAGACAAATTTCAGAAATTCCAGAAACGCTTTATCCAGTCGTTCTGTGCATCCTGCCGGCAGATCAGCGCGTGGCCGGTTCGATGCGCTGCGCATGATGACCCGTCGCAGGCAGGTAAGGCGTGGTGTATCGAGCCAGATGATTAGCTCTGCTCGGGGCAGGCGCAGATCGAAGGTGCGTCGGGAATAATTGCCTTCACACACCCACGCGTCACCGGCGATGGCTTGGCGTACCCGCTCGCGGAAAATATCGTTTTCCGGCTCGATCCAGCCGTTCTCCCAGAACAGCGGGTCAAGGTGAACAACCGGCACCCCGAGACGCAGGCCGATTTCCCGGGCCAAGGTGGATTTACCACTGCCCGAGTTGCCCAGAATAACGATGCGCTGCATGTGCAAATCCCTTGCGGCAAAAAGTCGGCAAGTCTAAATCAACATGACGTGAGGTTGGCCCTAATCACCAAAAAAAGGCCCGGCATTACGCCGGGCTCGTGGTGCGTCTGACAATCAAGCAGCCATTTTGCCGGCCGCCATGTCCTTCTTATAGCTGGCTTTCATGGCTTCCATTTGCGCGCCAAGTTCATCGAGCTTGGCTTTGCCCAAGAGCTTTTTCGCCTGAGGAAACATTTCCGTCTCTTCCTCTTCGATGTGGTGCTCCAGCAACTCCTTGACAACTTTCACCCGGCCAGCAAATTCCGGTGTGCCGGGATCAGTCATTTTCAGGTCCGGCAGCACCAGCGAGTCGACAGTGCGATGCTCTTCCTTGGCTTCGAAGTACATGATGTCCTGCTCTTTGCTACCCGCTTGCTTGAACGCGGGGTAGAGAATCTCTTCCTCGAGGCGGGTGTGGATCGAGATTTCCATCTCCAGCTTGGCCAGCAGCTCGGTGCGTTTTTTTAGCGCCCGGTCGGTGGACTCGCTCAGTTGGGTGAGGATGCTTTTTACTTTTTCATGATCGGCTTTGAGAAGGTCGATGGCGTTCATGGTGGTTGCCTCTGCTTTCACGGGTTGGACACAGGCCGTTGTGCCACGGCGCTGTGAAGTCCCTGAAGCTTTCGCATTTGCTGTGCCAACTTGTGACGCAACCCCTAACCGCGGTGGATCAAGGGGTTGCGATGAGTGGGGCAAAAAGCCTTCGTGCAGCCTGCATGAACGACGTCGGGCGGGCATTGCAGATCACCGTTTGCACTGACTCTGTCGAGATTTTTATGCGTGATGCCGGTGCATTGCTTACTTAATTAACGGCCGGGATGCGACGCGGTGTTCTGGCTGATGTGTTTAGGCCCTGCGATCGCCCAGGCGATCAGTCCGAACAACGGCACAAACACAATCAATATGATCCATACCCCCTTGTTGTTCGATTTCCCGTCACTCTTACGCACCCGATTGATGGCCCACAGTTCGATCAATAGAAGAACTGCCGCCAGTACGATCCACACGATTTCGATATGCATTGGCTACCTCCTGATGGTCTTCCTTAGGTGGCGAGTGGTGCGGCGGGTTCATTTAATTTCTGAAGCGTCGCCCCGTTCGTTGCGGTGGCTATTGCGCTTGCCCGGTTAAGTTCGGTTGCAGTCCGACAAACTGGTTGCTCAACCACGCATACAGTTGCGCTACCGCAGGGGAGATTTGCTTGCGATGCGGGCATACGAGACTCAACGGCGAGGCCTCTCCCGGAAAGTCTGGCAGCAGGACAAGCAGACGTCCTGCGCTCACGTCAGCGCTGACATCCAGCCAGGATTTGTAGGCGATACCTTCACCGTCCAGTGCCCAGCGCCGAACCACATCGGCGTCGTCGCTGAACAGCGGGCCAGAGACCTGAATCGTCTGCCCACCCAGGCACCATTTATCGTAGACCCGACCATTCTGCAGGTAGAGCAGGCAAGGATGATTCAACAAATCGTCCGGCGTGTTCGGCTGCCCATGACGTTGCACATAGGCCTTCGATGCGACCAACACCCGGTGATTCCAGGGTGCGAGTGGCAGTGCCACATAGTTGGCGTCTTCGTTGGTACCGTATCGAATGGCGACGTCCACCGGGTTGCGAAACAGGTCGGCCATCTGGTCCGACAGCACAAAGCGCAGCGTCAGTTCCGGATGCTGACGACGAAACGCCGTTAACCACGGCAACAGAATATTGCGCCCCAGATCAGACGGCGCAGTGACTTGCAGCACGCCGCGCAGCGTGGCGTTCTCACCGCGCAGGTTTTCCTCGCCTTGCTTCAGGGCTTCGAGCACGGCGTGGGCGGTGGGCAGGTATTGCTCACCTTCGGCCGTCAGACGCAGGCTGCGTGTGGTTCGTGCGAACAGGCGCACGTCCAGTTCCCGCTCCAGGCGTTTGATGGCGGCGGCGACCTGGCCCGGTAACAGATCGACCTCCAATGCCGCAGCGGTAAAGCTGCCCAGCGCTGCGCTGCGAGTGAATAGGGAGAGATCATCGATGCGGATCATTTTCACTCCTGCTGTGAAAGTGTTGGCGCATTCTGCGGGTTTTTCTTTATCGGTGGAAAGTCGAGGATGGCGGCGCTTACCCGGTAGTACCTCTTTTAATATTTTGGAAAACTGATGATGAACGCGCCCACTGAAGTGTTGGTTTCGATTGCCGTACTCAAGGCCAAAGCGGGTCAGGAACAGGCATTGAAAGAAGGGCTTTTGGCGCTGGTCGAGCCGACCCGGGCTGAGCCAGGCAATCTCGACTATGTGTTGTTTGAACTGCGCGACGAACGCGGCACGTTCTACATGCGCGAAGCGTTCAAGGATCAAGCAGCACTGGATGTGCATTTCTCCATGCCGTACTTCAAGTGCTTCGCGGCTAAGGCTGATGACCTGCTCGAAGAGCCTTTGCAGTTGATCTTCCTTGAGCAGGTTTCTAGCTGACGGCTTCACGCCATTGTTGAGTGGCTTGCTGATGCCCGGGTCTATATTCTTCACGGCGGTTTATGCACGTCGAATATTGGCTGAGAACAGCCTGTCAATTAGGGAAGATTTGAATGCCGTTCAGGGTGATGGTGGTCGGTGGCTACGGCAATTTCGGTAGCATCGTTTGTGGGCATTTGGCAGTCATGCCGGGCATAGAACTGTTGCTCTCGGGTCGCGATCCGCAAAAATTGCAGCGCAAGGTCGATGAGCTGAGCAGCCAATCGGCTGCGGTCGCCGAAGGTTGGTGTGGAGACGCCATGGGCCCTGAGTTCAGCATCGCTTTGCGTTCGTTGAACATCCAGTTGGTGGTTCATACCGGCGGGCCGTTTCAGGGTCAATCCTATGCGGTCGCCGAAAACTGCATCGCTGCCGGGGTAAATTACTGCGACCTGGCGGACTGCCGAACCTTCGTCAATGCCGTGGGCATTCTCGATGCCCGGGCGAAAGCGGCGGGGGTGGCGATCCTAAGTGGCTGCAGTTCGGTGCCGACGCTTTCGTCAGCCATCATCGATCAGCAGCGTCACCGATTCTCGCGTATCGATTCGATCGAATACGGCGTATCCGCTTCGGCGAAAATGCCGGGGTTGTCGACGATCGAAGGTGTGCTGGCCTACGCCGGCAAGCCGATCAAACAACTGAAAAACGGCAAGGTGCATGAAGTATCGGGTTGGCAGGGTCTGACCTTGCGCAAAATACCGGAACTGGGCACCCGCTTGCTGGCGAATGTCGACGTGCCGGACATGGATATCTTCGCTAGCCGATATGGCGCGCGCACGCTGAGCTTCAAGGCGGGTGCTGGGCTGAAACTCGGCGCGATTGCCAACGGATTGTTGGCGCAGGCAGTAAAAATCGGGCTGGTTCGCAACCATCTCCCTTGGGCCGCCAGACTGCATAGGCTAGGCACCCGATTCGAGCGTTTTGGCGATGGAAAAAGTGCGATGTACATCGACGTTCAGGGCGCAGGCGTTGAAGGTCAACCGCTGAGCATGACCGCACAACTGACCGCTCTTAACGACAAAGGCCCGGAAATCCCCAGCTGCGCAGCCGTCGCACTGGCCGCGAAAATGGCCGCAGGTTATGTGCCGCAACCCGGTGCCCGGCCCTGCGTTGGCGAAATCAGCGTCGCTGAATACATGGCCGCGATCAACGACCCGGCCAATCTGAGCCTGTCCGTGCAGTTTTCTGACGGGCAGCCCTGAGCATGCTTTTTCTGTGTGATTGTGCTGATGATGGTGACCAAGAAGACGCCGGTGCAACTGGTCAGCTTTCTGATCTAGCCGCCGATGGCGCAGGCATTTTCAGAAAACGCTGCTCGTGATCAGGATTGGGCAGCAAGCAGGTATCGTACTTGCCGAACAGCCGATAACGATTCAGCGCGATACGGTCGTAAGCCCAGTCCCGTAGCGCACGCGGGAAAAAGCGCAGCAAGCGCAAGGGCTGCCAACGGCCGGACAACTGGCCGATGACTTCGAGAAAGGCACCCGATCGTTCCCAGTAATACTGGTCGCGAATCACCGCCATGGTGTCGAACTGGTCCACCGGCAACCCCGCCCACGCCAGCAGCGCCTGTCCTTCCGGCGACTGCACTGCCGCCAACCGCACCCGCCGCTGATGATCATGCCGAATCAAAAACCGCGCCCAGCCATTGCACAGCTTGCACACCCCGTCGAACAGCACCACGGTCTCGCCCGATTTGAGCAATGGCGCGGAGGTAGGGCGGGTTTGCGCGGTTGGCATGAGCGTGAGTCCATCGAAGTCGGGTTGCTCCGGATAATACCGCCGGTGAACGCTGAAGTCTGCTGACTGCGCTCAACCGCGCTTGGGCAACTTCCAGTTCGGCCGAATAAAGTGGCAGGTGTAGCCATTCGGAATCCGCTCCAGGTAATCCTGGTGCTCAGGCTCTGCTTCCCAGAAGGGACCGGCCGGTTCGATTTCGGTGACCACGCGGCCCGGCCACAATTTTGAAGCGTCAACGTCAGCTGCAGTGTCTTCGGCAACATCGCGTTGCTGTTCGCTGAGGTAGTAGATCGCCGAGCGATAGCTGGGCCCGAGGTCGTTACCCTGACGATTGGGTGTGCTCGGATCGTGGATCTGGAAGAAGAACTCGAGGATCTGCCGGTAACTGATCACGGCTGGATCGAAGACGATTTCGATCGCTTCGGCATGATTGCCATGGTTGCGGTACGTGGCATTCGGCACATCGCCGCCGGTGTAGCCGACTCGCGTTTGCAACACGCCGGGGTAGCGCCGCAGCAAGTCCTGCATCCCCCAGAAGCACCCGCCGGCGAGGATGGCAGTTTCGGTTTGGCTGGTCATGATCTGTCCTTCCCCTCGGGGAATGTTGGGTGTAGTCATTGTTATGAGGGCGTGTTGTCGAATTCCAAGGCTGAAGCGTTCAATCGAATCATTGACTGCGTCAATAGCAACCATTAATCCAATCAGGTTCTCATATCGAATACGCGGCGTAAGATCGGCTCCATACCCAACCACTGCACACGGAGCACATCAACATGAAACGCCAAACCCTCCTCGGCCTCGCTTTCTCGCTGTTCGCACTGAATGCTGTTGCCGCCGCAACTCAAACAGATCCACTGTTTAGCGATGCGGTTGCAGCAGCCACTCAGACTGACCCACTGTTCAGCGACGCTGTTGCTGCCGCGACTCAAACCGATCCATTGTTCAGCGATGCCGTTGCTGCTGATGGCGCGGATCGTTTGAAGGGCAATCTGGTTGCCGAAGGTGGTGCAGACCGTCTGCTCGAACGCCGTGCCGTCTGAATGCATGGTTTGACCGCAGAACTCGAAAGAAGCCCGGCTTTATCAGCCGGGCTTTTTTACGTCAGCTGTTTGTCCGTCGACCCGAGCGCAAATCCATTCATGGCTGTAACTCAACACGCTTTCAGCGATGGCGGTTGGAAAATGAATAAAGCCATGGGGCGAGGAGGGCAGCAGGTACATCTCGACAGGCGCCGATTGCATCCAGCGCTCGGCGATGTCGAGGGTGTCGTCGCGTAGCGGATCCAGTTCCCCGGCAAACATCAGCGCCGGCGGGAAATCACTGAAGTCGCCATACAGCGGTGACAACGGTGGCTGGCGGCGCTCTTCGTCACTCAGGTCTGGCGTGAGCATGCGCAACGCTTCCACCATGCCGGGACCGTCCAGTACCAGCGTTTGCGGCGGCGCGGCGCGGACGCTCGGCGTACCGGTCAAATCGTAGACGCCGTAATACAGCAGCGCACCGCTCACCCGTTGCAGCAAATCGGGCGATTGTTTCAGGCCCAATAACGTGGCCGCCGCCAGATGACCACCGGCCGACTCACCAACGACAATCACCGGCAGATCGGCAAATTCGTCGTCGGTCAGTAACCAGCGAGCCGCCGCCAGGCAGTCGTCCATCACCCCTTCAATGGGCGTCGATACCGCAAGCCGATAATCCACCGAAACGACCGTCACATTGCACGCATTAACGATGGCAACGTTGAAGTTGTCATTCATCTGCGCGTTGCCGATCACCCAGCCGCCACCGTGATAATCCAGCACTACGCCTTTTGCCCGGCCTTTGGGCCGAATGATCCTCACGGCCACCGGTACGCCGTCGCTATCAATCACCTTCTGTTCAACCGTAAGGCCATGCTTGCGCAGTTTCCTCGCGCCACCGATCTGACTGGCGTGCAGTAGCGCTTGAATCATCCTTGGCATCATGCGATTGCGGATTTTAAAGCGTGGCAACCAAGCGAGTTTTTTGTTGAAGTCGCGCACTTGCGCCAACTCGCGCTCGCCCTCAGGCCAAGGTGCTTTTCGGGTGAATGTGTTCATCAGCGGTTCTTGATCAGAATGGAGAAATTCAACGCCGCGGCAACGCATAGCCACGCCAGATATGGAAACAGGATTAAACCAGTGATCAGATCAAGCTGCACGGCCAGTACCACCATTGTCGCAACCACTAGCCAGAGCAGTGTGAGGATCACCATGGCGGCAAGAATTTGATGTGCGCCGAAGAACACCGGCGTCCACAATGTATTCAGGGCAATCTGCGCCGCCCACAATGCCAATACTGTTTGGCTCCCGGGAATAAGACTCAAGCGGTAACCCGCCCAGGCCAGCAACAGATAGATCACAGTCCATGCCACCGGAAACGCCCAGTTGGGTGGCGTGAAGCCGGGTTTTGCCAGTGATTCATACCACTCGCCCGGTTTGAACATGACGCCTGTGGTCGCGGCGGCCGCGCAGGCCAGAAGGAATATAAAGAAGGTCATCGCCAGTCCTTAGCTGTGGTCAGCTGTTTGGGAGTGTAAGAAAATGACGCCCGGCGGCGCGAAAAGTTTGAATTGAGCGAAGACATTTATCCGTTCGTGCATTCGTCAGCCTCGTTTCACTCGAATGCTCCTGTAAGGTTTTTCTAAACGCGCCAACACATGGACAGATCGCGCACCCCGCGGCCCGATCGCGCAGCCATTTTCATCTGCACTCAATCTGTCATATTCAGTATCACTGCAAAACCGATAGTAGCCAGCCCAACGCTTATTTCATGAGGCTGCACTGTGTTCCAACGTCTTCTGTGTTCGCTGTCCGTTCTGAGTCTGTCCGTCGCCGCTGCCCACGCCGCCGAATCCGTTCCGCTCGATACGCCGCGCCTGAACAGCATCGACAACTTCCGGGATATCGCCGGCCTCACCACCGCCTACTCTACGGCCCACGACGGCACAATGCGCAGCGGCGTGTTTTACCGTTCCAACGCGTTGACCCCATCGGCGGCGGATCTGGAGGCCCTCAACAGTCTGAGCATCAAGGCCATTTACGACCTGCGCACCCCAAGCGAAATCGCAGCGACCCCTGACACGCTGCTTACCGGTGCGACCTACGAAAACATCGACATCATTGGCAGCACCACCTCCGGTGCGAATATCACTACGGTCTCGTTCAAAAGCGCAGCCGATGCCATCGCGATGATGGAGCAGACCAATCGCGCGTTCGTCAACGATGCGGGGATGCGCGGCCAGTTCGGCAAACTGTTTAACGAGCTCGCCAGCGTCGACGCCGCTCAGCTGTTCCACTGCACCGCCGGTAAGGACCGCACAGGCTGGACGGCCGCTGTGTTGCAGAGCATCGCCGGGCTCGATAGCGAGACCATAATGGCCAACTATCTGGCGACCAACGATTACACTGCCGCCCGCGTCGCCGCGACATTGAAGGCGATGCCTGCAAGCATGGCCGCCATCTATGCGCCGCTGCTCGGCGTCGAGGCAAGTTACTTGCAGGCAGGCCTCGATGAAGTTACCGCGCAGTACGGCACGATGGACAACTACCTGAAACAAGGCTTGGGACTGTCACAGGAAACGATCTATGTCCTGCGGGGCAAACTGGTCAAGTACAACAGCCTGCCGGGTCAGGCGGGGTTAGTCGGCAACGCTTCGGCAGGTGCTGAGTTACTACGACAGCTACAGAACACCCACTTCTCCGGCAACTACAGTGCCTACAACTACTACCTGCAATCAGCCATCGATGCCGGAACCCTCGGCGGTGTCGAATCCACGGTCGGCGGCCAGGTTCATGCCGACGCGACCAGCTACCTGCTGCGCCAGAACGCGCTGATCGACCAAGCCACCGCACCATTTGCCAGCGGCACCGACCTGAAAATCGGCCAATACCGTTTGTGGACCACTGCGCTCGCAGGATACCTGGGCACCGACGGCTCCTCCCACGCCGAAAGCAGCAACGAACACAGCCAGGGCCTGATGGTCGGTGTCACCCAGCGCTTCTCCGAACAACTTAGTGCACGCGGTGGCTTCGGCTATAGCAACGGCACTGTCGGCGGCGCGGGAGGGGAAGCCGATACCGATTTCACCTTCTTTAATATGGGGGCTCGCTACGGCTTCGCCAGTCTGGAGCGCGGTTTGTTTGTCGATGCCAACGCCAGCGCCGGTTACGTCGACTACGACAGCAGGCGCGAACTCGGTGGCGGCCTCGGCACAGCCAAGGGCGACACTCACGGCAATCTCACCGGTACGACGTTGGCGCTGGGTTACCGCGTTCCAATGAGTGGCGTGATTCTGGAGCCGAGCCTCGGTGTGCGTGTCAGTCACCTCGATCTGAAAGGCTTTAAAGAGAAGGGCAGCGAACTGGCGCTGGACGTCGATGACAGCAAGCAAACCCGTCGCAGCGCTGTTGCCAATCTGGATGTGTCCTTTGCGCCGATCGCGATGGGCACTTGGCAACTGGTACCGGGCGCGCGCGTGGGATACGAGCATGTGCTTGGCGATCACCAGGTCGACAGCGAAAGTCACTTGTTGGGGCTTGATGTCGAACAGCGCGCCGCTTTTGACAACCGTGATCAGTTCACTGGCGGCGTTAACATCATGGCCAGCCTGGGGCCGATGAGCGTGGGCGCTGAAGTCGGTGCCAGCGGTGGCGGCGACAGCCATGGTTTCGCCGGCAGCCTCAAGGCCAGCTATGCGTTCTAAATAAGGACGACTCTTTATATAGGGCGAGGGAGCAACCTTCCTCGCTATATATAGCTACTTGCCTGATGGGCAGCATTTAAGTCAGCCCCGAGACTTCAAATCCGCAGGGCTAATCCCAAAAGCATTCTGAAAATACTGACAAAACCGCCCGACATTGCTGAACCCAAACCTCAACGCCACATCTGTCACTGAGTTCGAATGCCGATGAGCAAGTACCTCATAAGCCCGTTCCAGTCGCACCTGCCGCTGATACGCCACAATAGAAGTCCCGACAAACCGCCGAAATCCCTCCTGCAATGCCCGCTGACTGACGTTGCTCAAGCGTGCCAGATCGACGCCACTGATCAGTTGCTCTGGGTGCGCCTGAATAAACTCAACCGCCAACTTCACATGCCGCGGCGCTATCAATGGTGCCGGACGTAGTAACGCCTCAGTGAAATTGTGCGGCCACGCTTCCAGCACCGCATCGATCAACATCTCTCTCAGGCGTGCCGGCATTAGAGTCCCGCTATTAATAAGCAGATCGAACTCAGTGCCTGTCGCCAGATCAATCAAGGCCTTTATTCCCTGAAACGCGGCCGTGGTCAGATCGACCACTGGCTCGAAGATGACCTTTTGTGAAATCGGTTTGCCCAGCAGCGCCGATAACCGTTCGGTGAGCTGCCGACGATTGATCGACATTCCATGTTGCGCGTGATTGTTGTGGAAGTGCATCGAGCGGATATCGGCTTTGTCGATTGCCAGGCCGATCTGCGAAACGCCGATGGACTCGGTGGTGTGGTTGAAGATGATGGTGCCGGCAGTGGGGATGACGAAGGTGATCTCGTCCTGCGGGTCGGGGAAGGTGACAGTGAAGTCGCCGTGGTAATGCATGCGACGGAAGCTGACACCTTCGTGCCGACCGTAGACGCCGCCGATGATGATATTAGAGGGCGGCGGTTGCATCTCTGAATAGCGGTTGCCGAACAGTCTGGAGAAGAGAGCGCCGAAGTCGTCGCTGCGAAGGTTTTCGGAGCGCAGGATGATTTGCTGGCGTGGTGAGGTTGGGAACACCTTGGGTGGTTCCTTGATCGGGGGGCTCGTGGCGACGGGGGTTTGGTACGGCGGGGGAGGCTAGCAGTTGCACATAACAGGATTGTGACGGTTGCAGCAGGCTGAGCTGCAACTGATTGATTCCTGTCTGAAAAAGAATTTTCTAATGGGGGTTGACCATAAGTTTCAGTCCTGTATTATTCACCTCCCGCCAGACAGCAGATTGCTTCTAGCGGGTGTAAGTGATTGATTTTAAATGAAAATAATCACTTGACAGCAAATGAGGCTGCTGTAGAATGCGCGCCTCGGTTGAGACGAAAGATCTTAACCAGCCGCTCTTTAACAACTGAATCAAGCAATTCGTGTGGGTGCTTGTGGAGTCAGACTGATAGTCAACAAGATTATCAGCATCACAAGTTACTCCGCG